>JBKEBR010000153.1:0-3291 GCA_047973285.1 Oscillospiraceae bacterium
TCTGCCGTCCAGTGTCAAAATCCTGTGTCGGCCGTTCGGGTTGCGGTTATATGGCACCATCTCGGGCTCGCAAGGCATCATCTTGCCCCGGGTTGTGGGCTGCCATGTAATCATGCGGCCACATCTATTACACTTTTTTTGCATCGGGGGGTGCCTCCTTCCCGCTTTGCATGCTGCGTCTCTTTATTCCATATCTTTCAGCGAGTTCAATTTCCGCTTTCATGCCCGCTGTGATTTCGTTTCCAAATACCCATATTTCTTCGCAAATATAAAGTAGGTTAAGCCCGGCCTGGCAGGCCCGCCGCTCTGCCTGTCGGTTCTTGCAAAATCCCGTGCAACATCACATGGCTGGCAAAAGGCGTGTGCCCGGCAGCCGCCACCTGGCGGCAATACTCCTTCGCCGCTTTGTAATTTTCTTCTTTACCCCCATAGGGGTAACACACATATATATTCATTTTCTATCCTTTCTTCTAAGCCAACCCGCACCAACTGCACTTGAGTGCAAACCCTACAATTTTTCTTGCAAAGCCGCTAATGCCTTTTTAAGCGCGCCTTCCAGCTTTTCGGCCTCTTCCGCTTTGCCCTTTGCCCGCAGGGCGGCGGTTTGTTCCATCATTTCTGCAAAGTTTTGGCCAAAAGCCTTGAAGAGTACAGAAAACGCGGTGCTCTCGGCGCCGCTGGCAATCTCCAGCTTTTTAAGCAATTCGGCGGCTTGGGCCTCGGCGGCCTCTTTGGCAGCTTTGGTTTTGGCCAGCTCTGCGGCCGCTGCGGCCTCGGCGTCCTTCTTTGCCTTGGCAGCGGCCTTTTTCATTTCCGCTTCCAGTTTTTGGGCCATATCCTTTTCCGCTTTGGCAGCCGCGTTTTTCTCGGCTTCTTTTTTCGCCGCGGCAATTTCCGACTTTTTGACTTTTTCGGCGGCGGCCAAGGCTTTATCCACCGCCGCTTTGGTGGCCTCTTCCATTTCTTCTTTACTCACACCCCATGTGGGCGCCGGCTCTTCGCCGGCGGGCTGGGTTGCCTCCAGCTGCCGGGCCAAATCGTTTTTCTCGGCCAGCAACGCCTGGTTGTCAAGCGTCAGCTGCTCCCCGCGGTCGGCCATGCGCTTAACCTCGGCTTTCAGCTGGTCTACCGTCATGTCGCCCACGTCGTTGTTTTCCAGGTATTCTTCCCTGTCCAGCGGGGCAATTTCTGATAGCAAGCGCAGCTTGGTAATGCCAAGCCCCGCATTTTCCGCAATCATCTGCGGGCCAAGCTTTTCGTATGTGCTGATGTAGTAATAGGCCTGCCGGGATTTAAGCCCGGCCTCCTGCTCGGCGTATTCTTCAAAGGTTTCGTGGCCCAGGGCCTTGTACAATTCGCTTTCTTTCATTTCCCGCAACTGCCGGCAGAAATCCACCATGGCGGTGGCCGCCAGCTGGCCACTGGCCATAATGCGGTTGTGCAGCTCCCGAGCCTGCTGTTCCTGGCTTAATGTGATGTTCTGTTCCATTTTTCAAAATCCTCTCATTTTGGTTTATACGGCAGTTGTCTTTTTAGGCCGCTTGAAGCGTTTTTTGGCAAAATCGTACATTTGCACAACGGTTTCCATCCATTGCTTTACAAATTCTTTTACCTCTTCCGGCGGCGGGCAGTTTCCTTTTCCCCGATTTTGTATCACATATTTGCCCTTTACCATAAGCTGCAGGGTAAAGTATGGCGTTTCGGGGGCTTCCGCTTTGCGAATAAAGAATATCGGCTCGCCGCTGCAATGGGCCCTGCCATAGCCACCCACGCAATGCGATAGCTTCTTTCCCTCTTTTATCAAATCCTCTTCTTTTTGGGCGGGCCGGATAATAAAATCACCGTGCGCCCATTCCAACGGCTTAACCTGTTCATACGCTTCCGCAAAGCGCTGCCGCAGGGCCTCGCTGGCAATGTATTGTTTTGCGGCAACCGCCCGGTCATGCGCCGCTTTGAGTTTCGGGGGAAAAAGTATTTTAGGGTCTTGCATGTCATATCCCAGCTCGGTACCTATCTGCCGGTAGTCATGCCAATCCCCAAAAGCATGGTTAATTTGTTTATCGTAACTTCGCTTTGCATATTTCCCCTGTTTTTGGAAATACTGGAAAAACTTGGGAATACTGCCCATATATTCGAGCGCCGTTTTTTCAAACCTTTTTGTGCCGATTTTGAAAACCTGCTGTATCTCCTCGCGGCTGGCCTCAATTTGTTTATCCCTGCACCACTTGTAGGCAAAAAGGTCGTCTGTACTCCAATTCTCTGCTATGGCCCGCTTTTCCTCCTGCCTGTTCAAACCCAACATCTTGCGCGGGGCCTTCTCCCGCCAGTTTATGGCGGCGCCGGCAGAAGCATAGCCATACAGCTTTTTTTGCACGTATTTTATATACCCCTGCGTTACAAGGTTCTCAATGCCCGGATAAAGCAGGTACTGTTCACAGTATTTCGCCAAACAACAGTCGTGCGTTGTATTTAAGTATTGGACTACTTTGCTGTTTTCTAGGCAGGTACCCGCCAGCAAGGATTCTTCGAACGGATATATTAAGTTTCGCTGCATCATCCAGCTGTCATTTACCCGGCTTTTTAGATACCATCCGTCTATCTTATACTTTGGCCCCATGCCCCACTGTTCCCAGCCACCAAAGTGCAAGGGCTTTGCCAAGCCGAAAATGTAAATATCCATTGCCGTTATTGTGTGGCTTTCTTTTCCCTCACGATTTAATGCCCAATTCACCGCATAACCAACACACACAATCAAATTTTCCACCTTGTTAAACACCAGCAAGCCCGCTTTGGCTTTGGCCGCCCCGTATTTACTTTCTGCCCAGTCGCGTATATATGCCGTCCTTAAACATTTCGGGCATGTTCCTTGATAATGCTTTTCGACTTCAAAAGGCAAACTCATTTTCTTGCCGCAGGCGGTACAAACCCCTGTTAATTTTCTGCGCCCCTGCTTTTTATCCAGTTTCCCATTGCTCCGATAAATTAAATATTTGTTGTTGGCAAACCCCGCCTCCTGCGCCTGCTGGAACCAATCTGCCGGCGGGGCGGGAATAAGGCCTGCAAGATTTATCGTTTTGGCCAACGCCTCGGTTGTTTTGCTCATTTGCCCACCCCCTAGAAGAAGTCGGCCAGGTTCATGGTTTTGCCTGCCGGCTGCTTTGGTGTGGCGGCGGCATCGGGAGAAGCCAGGCCGTAAAAGTCGCGAATTATCTTATCAGCCACCGGTGGGGGCACGCAGGCCTTGTTGCCGCTTTTGTGCTGCGCGGCATATTCAGATATTTTCCACTCGCA
>JBKEBR010000154.1:0-8199 GCA_047973285.1 Oscillospiraceae bacterium
CGCCGCAGCTACCACAAAACATGGCATCCTTTTTTACCCCCGTGCCGCAGGCGGGGCACACATGCACGGCAACCGTATCGGCCTTTTTGCCGTTTAAAAGGGCAATTTCAGCGCGCACCTTGTCTATTTCCTCTACATAGCGTTTGATAAGCCCCTCGTTGGTTTCCCCATTCTTTTGCAGGGTGTACACCAAAATGCCCAGCTGGCGCTGCCCCCTTTTCAGGCGGTTTTCCAGGGTGTACAGGTCTACCTTTTCTTTGCCTTTTTCCACAAGGTTGGTGGTGGTTTGCAGGGCGGCGTCTGCCACCTGCCCGGCCAGTTCAAACAGTTTTTCGCTTTTTTTTGCCATTGCAGTTCCTTCCTCTCTTTAACGCCGCCAATAAAAGGCAGGCCGTGTAACAGAATGCCCGTGCCGGGCGCATTTTCTAGCCGATAAATTCCCGCAGCATGGAACCGGCGGGCACAAGGGTTTGGGCAAGGGGCTTGCACCGCAAAAAGCGGTTGGCAAGGTCGTCCAGCACAATGCCGCTGGGCGTGCCGCCAAGGCTTCCCTTCAGCTCAATTACCAAGGGGGCCAGCACAGAAATTTCGTAGCTGAAGGAGGTGTCCAGCAGCAGGTCTGCCTCCGGCTTGAAGGCCTTGATAAACCGGTCTTCCCCGGCGCACACCATGGCCCACATGCCAATGGTTTTTTCCAGAGGGTGGCCGCGGTGCTTGCTGTCGCGCACCATGCGGCGGGCAAGGCGAATATCCCTTGTGGGTAAAAACCGCTGCCCGCCGTTGGAGTATTCCTCCCGCAGGCCGGCGTAAATTTTATACACGCTGCCCGCGGGCAGAACGTTGGTGAGAATGGGGTTCAAGGCGTGGATGCCCTCCACAATAACCACCCCGCCCTCTAAGGCAATGTGGGTGCGCTCTTCCCTGCGGTGTTCGGTTTCAAAGTTGAATTCAGGAAAATCGGCCTCGCCGGTTTCAATAAGCTGGCGCAGGCAGCGGTGAATTTCGTCCACATCCAGCGCCGTAATATTTTCATAGTCTTTGGTGCCGTCGGGCAGGCGGGGGTAATCGTCAATATCCCGGTAGAAATTGTCGAGGCTTACCACCACCGTGTGGGTGCCCGCTTCCCGCAGGGCCTTGGCCAGCTTGTGGGCCGTGGTGGTTTTGCCCGAGGCCGAGGGCCCGGTGAGCATAATAACCTTGCAGTTCGCCTCGCGGGATTCGGACGCGGCGAAAAGTACCCGGGTTTCGTATTCAATTTCGCAGTGGCTTATAAAGGTTTCGGGGCTTTGGGCGGCCGTGTTGATAAGGCCCACCTCCACCAACCTTTTAGGAACCCATATTGCCGGCATAAAAGTCTATCACTCCTTGTTTTTTGGCGATCACCGTTTCAAAATTGGCAAGGTAGTCCGCCGGGTATTTGTGGTTAAAAATGCGCTCTATTTTGCCGAGCTGGTTGTTGACCAGCTTTGTAGAGCCCCCCGCCCCCACCGCCAGAATGGTGTGAATTTCCTCCATAATGGCAATGTTGTACATCCCCTCCTGCCCGGGCAGGGCCCAGCCGGTGTTTTCAAGGTTTTCCACCGTGCTTTTCTGGCGGTACAAATAGTAAGGGGCATACCCTTTTTCCCGCAGCAGCGGGTAGGCCGCCGCCACCATGGCCGAGGGCGAGGTGGCCGCTTCGGGCGCATGGTCTATGACCAAATTAGAGGCCCGCTTTAGGGTAAGGGTGTGCAGGGTAATGTTTTCCGGCTTCAGGGCCTGCACCTGCCGCAGGGTGTCTACAAAACCGGGCAGGGTGTCTTTGGGCAAGCCCGCAATAATATCCATATTGATGCAGGTGTGCCCCGCCCTGCGGGCGTTGGCAAAGCATTCCTCCACCTGCTGCGCCGTGTGGCGGCGGCCAATGGCGGCCAGCACCTCGTTGCTCATGGTTTGGGGGTTGATGGAAATGCGCCCCACGCCGTATTCCTTCAGCAGGGCCAGCTTTTCGTAGGGGGTGCAGTCGGCCCGGCCGGCCTCCACCGTATATTCGGCCACCGCGGCGGTGTCAAAATTTTGGCGCACCGCTTCCAGCAGCCGGGCCAGCTGGGCCGTGGAAAGCGAGGTTGGGGTGCCTCCGCCAATATAAATGGTTTGCAGCGCAAGGCCGCAGGCCGCCGCCAGGCGGGCGGTTGCGGCAAGCTCTTGCGAAAGCCTTTCAAGGTAAGCCTCCACCAGCGCCGCATCCCGCTCGATAGAGCGGGAAACAAAGCTGCAATACGCGCAGCGCGACGGGCAAAACGGAATAGAAACATACAGGCTGTAGTGGCCGGCTTTGGCCCCCGCCACAAAGGGCTGCTGCAGCCCGGCAATGGTGTGGGCAAGGGAATATTTCTCTTCGCTCACATCGTACCCCTGCACCAGCTTTTTATGGGCGGCCATTTCGCCTGCCGCCTCGGCCTCGCGCCGCAGCAGCCGCACCGGCCGCACCCCGGTAAGCATGCCCCAGGGCGGGTGCTGGCCGGTTGCCTGCTTTAAAAGCCGGTACAACAGCGCCGAAAGGGTAAGCTTGGGCAGCTGCCCGGCGGGCACCGCCGCCCGCTGCACCAGCAGGCGGCCGCCCGCCCTTATGCCCACCGCCGCCCGGCGGCGGTGGATGCGGGCGTAAATGATTTCCCCTTTTGTGGCGGGCTTTTGCCGCAGCGGCAGGCCCGGGTAAAAAATGCGGGCCACATGTTCTACCTCGTACCCCGAGGGAAGGCCCTTGATGACAATTTCCATACAGGCTTAAAACCGCAGGTAGGGGTTTTCGGCCCGCTCTTGGGCCATGGTGGAAAATTCTTCGTGGCCGGGCAGCACCTGCGGGTTGTCGGGCACCTTTTCCAGCAGCTTTTTCAGGCTTTGCTGCATTTGCAGGGGGCTTCCCCCGGCAAGGTCGGTGCGGCCAATATCGCCCGCAAACAGGGTGTCGCCGCTGAACAGGTAGTTGCCGCAGCGCAGGCAGGTAGAGCCGGGGGTGTGCCCCGGTGTGAAAATAACGGTGAACGGCATATCGTCTACCGTTATGGTTTCGCCGTCGGTATACTCCACATCGGGGTGCAGGCCAAACTGCCGGGCGTCGGCGGCGTTCATGTACAGCTTTGCGCCGTACCGGCTGCGCAGGGGTTCTACCGAACCAATGTGGTCGTGGTGGCCGTGGGTGAGCAGAATATGGGTGAGGGTGGCGTTGTTCGCCTCCAGCTCTTTTACAAAAAGCTCGGCCTTTGCGGCGGGGTCGATGGCAACGGCGTGGCCCTGGCTGCCAATAAGCAAAAAGCAATTGGTGTACAGCGGGGGGCCGTCTACAATATGGATGAATTTCATGGCCTGCATCTCCTTAATATAAAAGTAGTAGCATACAACTGCGATGGTTTTGTGTTAAGGCAACCAAATTTGCCAAGGCTGCCTGCCAAAAACGGCGGGCCGTGCGCAATCGGGCCGCGGCAGCCTGCGGGCCTGCCACCGGCAAAAGAAAGGCCCCGTGCCCCAAAGCCCTGCGGCGGGCCGTGGCCCTACCGCGCCCACTCCTCGGTGTCCAGCACAATGGTAACCGGGCCGTCGTTGTTGGCCTGCACCTGCATTTCGGCGCCGAACTCGCCGGTTTTTACCTCTTTAAGGCCCTGGGCGGAAATAAGCCTTACAAACTCGTTGTAGCAGCCAACGCTTACAGGGGGCTTTGCCGCTGCAATAAACGAGGGGCGTTTGCCTTTTTTGGTGTCGGCATACAGGGTGAAATTGCTGATGACAAGGGCGGAATAGCCAAGCTCGGCAGCCGACAGGTTCATTTTGCCCTCCTCATCCTCAAAAATGCGAAGATGGGCGCACTTTTCGGCCAGCTTTGCGCAAAGGGCAATATCATCGGTATTCTTTACACCCAAAAAAACCACAAGGCCGGGGCCAATGGCCCGCTCTTCGCCCCCGTTTACCCTTACAAAAGCGCTGCTTACACGCTGTACCACTGCACGCATTGCGTTTTCTCCCGCCTGATGCTTTGCGGCGAAAATTAGTTTCTGGTAATTTCCACCACATTTTTTATTTTTTTGAGCTTTGCAATAACGTTGTTCAAATGCTCGATGTTGCGAATGCCGATGAGCACGGCAAGGGTGGCGCGGCCGTCCTGGGTGCTGCGGGCATTCACCGAATACACCGGCACGTGCAAATCGGCCAGCGCGCCGGAAATGTCGGCAAACAGGCGGTCGCGGTCGACGGCGGTAATTTCCAGGGTGGAGCGGAAGCTCTCCTGCACGCCGTCGTCCCAGCGGGCTTTAATCCAGCGGGGGGAGGTGGCCGCCTCCTGGGCGTTGCGGCAGTCGGCCTTGTGAATGGACACCCCGTAGCCGCGGGTGATAAAGCCCACAATGGGGTCTCCCGGCAGGGGGTTGCAGCACTTGGCAAATTTGATGAGCACATTGTCGATGCCCTCTACAATAACCCCCTCGCTGGATTTGTGCTGCTTTGGAGGCACCGGAATATTGAAGGTTTCCACCGGGTCGCTGGTTTTCACCAGCTTTGCGTACTCTTCCTTTATTTTGGGCATAAGGCGGGAAACCTGAATGCCGCCATACCCAATGGCCGCATTCATTTCCTCCACGGTGTTCAGCCGCTGCCGCTTGGCAATGCCCAGCATAAACTCATCGTATTGGTCTTGCGGAATAGAGATGAGGTTGCGGCGCAGCTCTTTGTCCAGCGCCGTTTTGCCCTCCTCTATATTTTCTTCCTTGCGTTCTTTTTTAAACCAGCTGCGAATTTTGTTTTTGGCTTCGCTGGTGGTTACAATGTTCAGCCAGTCGCGGCTGGGGCCCTTGGTGGCGGGGCCGGTAAGCACTTCAATTACCTCGCCGGTAACCACCTTGTGGTCTATGGGCACAATGCGCCCGTTTACCTTGGCCCCTACCATGCGGTTGCCCACCGCGCTGTGAATGGCATAGGCAAAATCGATTACCGTTGCGCCGGAGGGCAAATCAATTACATCCCCTTTGGGGGAGAATACAAACACCTCTTCGGGCAGCAGCTCGCTTTTAATGTCGCGCAGCAAATCGCCGCCGTCCTCGGAATCGCGCTGGCTTTCCAGCAACTGGCGCACCCAGGCAAGGCGTTCCTCCAGCTTGTCCTGCCCCTGCACGCCCGCCTTGTATTTCCAGTGGGCGGCAACGCCGTATTCGGCCAGCTGGTCCATTTCGTGGGTGCGAATTTGCACTTCAAAGGCAATGCCTTTATGGTCGATAACCGTGGTGTGCAGCGACTGGTACATGTTGGGCTTTGGGGTGGAAATATAGTCTTTAAAGCGGTTGGGCAGCGGGTGGTACATGTCGTGAATAACGCCAAGGGCGGCGTAGCATTCGGCAATGCTGTCCAGCACCACCCGCACGGCGTAGGTGTCGTAAATTTCTTCAAAGCTGCGGTTTTGCATGAACATTTTGCGGTACAGGCTGTACACGCTTTTTACCCGGCTGTGAATGGTTACGTTGTGCAGGCCGTTGTGCTCAAGGTTTTCCTTGATGACATCGGCAATATTTTGAATGAATTTAAGGGCGTCGGCCTTTTTGCCGATGAGGTCGACAATTTCCTTGTAGCCAATGGGGTCGAGGTAATACAGGCTGGTGTCCTCCAGCTCCTGCTTAATGCCCGAAATGCCCAGGCGGTGGGCAATGGGGGCGTACACCTCCATGGTTTCAAGGGCGGTGTCCCGCTGCTTTTGGGGCGGGCGGGCCCCCAAAGTGCGAATGTTGTGCAGGCGGTCGCACAGCTTAATCAGCATAACCCGCACGTCCTTGCTCATGGCAAGCAGCATTTTGCGCAGGTTTTCGGCCTGTTTTTCCTCCACCGAGGAAAATTTGATGCGGGTAAGCTTGGTAACGCCGTCTACCAGAAAGGCAACCTCTTCGCCAAAGGTGGCGCTGATTTCCTCCAGAGGAATGTCGGTGTCCTCCACCACGTCGTGCAAAATGGCGGCGGCAAGGCTTTCGCTGTCGAGGCCAAGGTCCAGCAGAATGGCGGCCACCGCCACCGGGTGGGAGATGTAAGGGTCGCCGGAGGAACGCAGCTGCCCCTTGTGGGCGCTTTCGGCAAGGGCATAGGCCTTGTCCAGCATTTCCACATTGTAGGGCCGGCCCGACTCTATAATTTTTTCGCGCAACTCTTTGTAGCTGAGCAGCTTTTGTTTTTTATCCAGCATGTCTTACACCTCCAGTCTTTGCAGCAGTGCGCTTTGGGAAAGGTCTTTTTTGGCCTGCACCTGCGCCGCCGCATAGCGGCCGGTTTTGGGGTTCAGTTCCACAAGGCCCAGTTCCTTCAGGGCATACAGGGCCGCCAGAATGCGGCCGGTTTTTTCCTCGCCCAAAAAGGCGAACAGGGGGCGCAGGTCGGCGGTGCAGGGAAAACCGCTTTTCACCGCCCGGTACACCGCGGCAATATCGTCGCGGGCGGGGGCCAGCCTGTCTTTTTGCGGGCGGGTAAGGGGGCTGCCCGCCACAAAGCTTTCAAACAGGGCGCTTTGCTCTACATGGCTGTTGCCAAGGCCGGCGGGCCTTACTTCGTGCAGGCGGCCCGAAACAATGGGCCCCAGCTTGCCGTCGTACACCGAAAGGGTGAGCAGGGCATCCACGCTGTCGCCCGCTTTGTAGGGCAGCTGCTCAGGCCCGGTGCCAAACAGGGCTGCATAAATGGTGTGCCCCCCCTGCCGCAGGCGCAGGCGGGTGTGCTTGCCCTCGCTTACGGGGAAAACGCCCTCAATTGCGGCCCCCAGCAGCGCAAAACGCGGGGCGGGGTTGCCGTTGCCGCAGGGGGCAAGGCGGGCCAGCTCGCCCACGGCCTGTACGCTGGCATCGGCCAGCGTTACTGGGGCGTCCACCGCAATTTCCGGCAGGGTAATAACCGGGCTGTTTTCCAGCGCCCACCGGTTTACCCGGCGGCGGAATTCCTCTACCTGCCCGCGCTCTATGGAAAGGCCGGCGGCCAAATCGTGCCCGCCGTAGCGAATGAGAATATCGCCGCAGGCGGCAATGGCCCCATACAGCGAAAAGCCCGCCAGGCTGCGGCCCGAGCCCCGGCCCTCGTCGCCGTCGAAGGAGATGACAATGGCGGGTTTTGCATATTTTTCCACAAGGCGGCTGGCCACAATGCCAATAACCCCCTGGTGCCAGCCCTCGCCCCACACCACCAGCACGCGGGTGTGCTGCAATTCGGGGGTGGCGTCTACCTGGGCAACAATGGTGTTGCTAATTTCCTGCTCGGCCTTTTGCCGGGCGGCGTTCTGGTCTTGCAGGGTTTGCACCAGCGCCGCCGCTTCCTCTTCGTCCTCTGCCAGCAAAAGGCGCAGGGCGTTGGTGGCGTCGTCCATGCGGCCCGCCGCGTTCAGGCGGGGGGCTATGCCAAAGGAAATATTTTCCACGCTTATCTCTTTGCCCTGCCAGCCGCAGGCATCAATCAGCGCCATCAGGCCGGGGCGCTGGGTGCCCTGCAGGGCGGCAAGCCCGGCGCGCACCAGCGTGCGGTTTTCATCCACCAGCTGCATCACATCGGCTATGGTGCCAATGGCAACCAAATCTCCAAACAGGGGCAGCAGTTCTTCGGGGGGGCAATCCTCCAGCGCGCAGGCCAGCATAAAGGCCACCCCCACCCCCGAAAGGCGGTTGTACGGGCTGTCGTCGTCTTGGCGGCAGGGGTTCACCAGCGCCTCCACCGCGGGCAGGCTGCTTTGGGGCAGGTGGTGGTCGGTACCCACCACCTCCACGCCGCGCTGGCGGGCGCGCTCAATGGCCTCGAAGGCGGAGGTGCCGTTGTCTACCGTTACAATCAGGGAAATGCCGTTGTCGGCAATTTGGTCTACCAGCGCCTCGGAAAGGCCGTACCCGTCGTCGGAACGGCTGGGCAGCTTATAAAAAACCTCGGCCCCGGCCGATTCGAGATAGGTGTACAAAAGTGCGGTGGCGGTAATGCCGTCCACATCGTAGTCGCCAAACACCACAATGGATTCTTCGTTTTCAATGGCCTTATGGATGCGGCGCACGGCCTTTTCCATATCCTGCATCAAAAGGGGGCTGGGCAGCGGCTGGCTTTCGGCCAGCAGCCCCGCGGCCTGCGGGGCGGTTTCCATACCGCGGGCCACCAAAACGTCGCTCAACAAACGCCCGGCCTTTATTTCTTTGCCAAGCCGCTCGCTGCTTTGCGCGTTGGGCTCGC
>JBKEBR010000155.1:0-1813 GCA_047973285.1 Oscillospiraceae bacterium
GGCCCATGTATGTACAGAAAAACCTTACATTTACGGCAACCTTTACCGCCGTTTACCTTGTTACCTTTAACGAAAACGGCGGCAACACACAGGCAGCCCCCGCCGCCAAAGAGGTGGTTGCGCCCGCCGCAACAATTGGCACCCTGCCGGCAGCGCCCACCCGGGCCGGGTACATTTTTGCCGGCTGGAACACCCACGCAAACGGAACCGGCGCCGCCTTTACCGCCGCCACCACGGTAAACCAAAGCATAACGGTGTATGCCCAGTGGGCCATTGCTTCAATTTCAAACTCAACCCCGGCCTCCAGTGAAAACCCGGGCCCCGCCCCAAGCTCCAGCTCCAGCCCAAGCTCCAGTTCCAGCTTGGCCCCCAGCCCGTCTTCCAGGCCCAGCGAACCGCCCAGCAGCAGTTCGGCGCCGCCGGCGCTTGAAAGCAGCACGGCCGCTCTACCCGCCACAGCCGCGCCACAGCCGCCGGCGGCAGAAAGCTCTTACCAGCAAATAAAGGAAGAAACCCTGGAAGCGCTGAAGGAAAGCCAGGTGCCCACCCTTACACTGGGCAATATGGAAGTGCCGGTGTTTGGCGGCGCTATGGCAACCGTATGGGCGCTGCTTAACCTGGTGCTTGCGGTAGCCGGGGGGCTATTGGCATTGTTTGTGCTGCTGCAAACCTTTGTGCGCGGCAACAGGCAAAACAATGAGGACGACACGGAAGAAGAGGCCGATGAAGAAAAACAAGCCACGGCAAACCCGCCGCTGCGCCTTTTCTGGCGAATTGCGGCAATAGCGGTGGGCGCCGCAGGAATTATCGCCTTCCTTCTCACCGAAAATATGCGCTACCTGATGTTGTTGGGAGACCGGTGGACGCCGTTGATGGTGGTAATAGCCGTTGTGGAGGTGCTTGTTGTGCTGGTGCTGTACCGCAGGCCCCGCAGAAATGAAACCGAACCGCCGCCGAATGCCGATGGCGAAGCCTAAGCGGCAAAGGCACGGCAAAAGAAACAATTGGCAGAAGGCCGGTTTTGCCAAGGCCCACACCAGCCCCGCAGCACCCCCGCTGCCCCAGGCGGCGCGGCAGGCTTTTGCGGCATTTGGGAAAGGCATACTGTATTTACAGCCCTTCTAAAAAACCGGGCACGCCGAAACACGGCAACGCAAAATGTAATAATACATAAGCAACTTTTACCGCAAATAACAAGAAAGCGGGCCGGCATTGCCGGCCCGCTTTCTTGTTTGGTGGCATTTATAAAACAATACCGTTTGAGGTACGCCCCTGCGCCGCTGGGTTTTTGCCGCAATAAGGCGCAAAAGCTGAAACGGATATACCCACCCCTGCGGTGTTCCCTGCCCCTGCCCGGGGCTGTTTGCTGCGGCCAGCCATTTGGGGCCTGTTGGTGGCTATGGTGTTTTCTCTCCCGCCGCCTAATGCATTTTGCGCCGTTTGCTGCATACAGCATACAGCCCGCCTTAGGGGCTTGCCTGCGGTGTCCCCTGCCCGGGCCGTTTGTTGTTACAGGCAGCCGTTTTGGGCCCGTTGGCGGCCCTGCGGGCGCCCGGGGCTATACCGCCGCCTTCACCTCTTCTGCCTTGGGCGGGAAAATCAACATATTCACGCCAATGCCAACAAGGGTGCCAACAAAGGTGCCAAAAATGCGGCTTAGCCCGTAATGCCACGCCTGGCTCATGGTGTTCAGGTAGGCCACCGCAAAGTAAACAATGGCCCCCGGCACAATGCTTTCTTTGCGGCCAACCTTGTTGTTCACCACAATAAGGGGAATAAGCCCCAGCGACAGCAGCAGACTATTTTCGGTGAA
>JBKEBR010000156.1:0-4417 GCA_047973285.1 Oscillospiraceae bacterium
CACATAGCCCAGTTTTTCTTTGTAGTCCATACATTTCGCCTTCTTTACCCTAGGGGGTATCCTGTAAGCGGCAGCGGCGTATACCGCTGCCGCCGGGGCGGCCCGGCCACCGGTTTATGGCAAGGGCGCCGGGACTTTTAAAAAAAAAAAGGAAGAAAAAGCCTGCGGCGCAGCTGCGCGGTACGCCCCGCCCGGCCGCAAGTATCGCCCCTAAAAGAAAACTTACAGGCCAATAAAAGAGAACAGCTCATCCTTATCCAGAAAATCGCCGGTTATCACGTCGGCCCCGGCTTTGGCCAGGCGGCTGTATTTAACCGGGTTTATGCCCGCAAGGGCGGTTTCATCGGTGGCGGTTCCCACGGTAACGGCGCCCGCCTTGTGACCCAGCATAATTTCCACCTTGCCGTCGCCAAACACGGCAAGCTCGGCGGCGGGAATAGTGGCGAGCAAGCGTTCCAGCACCTTTTCTTTTGAACAGGATATTTCGCGTTCCGGGGCGCCCTTTACTTCGGCTACATACGGGGAAAGGCCTAGAATGCCCACTTCCTTTTGCAGGTCCACATCGTCGGTGCCGCTGGCAATATAAATGGTAACGCCCTGCTCGTGCAGGGCTTTGCAAAATTCAAGGCTGCCCGCTATGCGAAAATCCGCCGGGTTTAGTTCCCCTTTGCCCAGCTTGTCAATGCGGGTGTGTACCATTTCAAGCAATAAACGGTTGTACTCATCCTTATACCACCACAAATCGCGCCCGGCCGCATTTTTATTTTTGCCGTAGCTCAACACACGCTCTTGCAGCCACTGCATTTGGTACGCGGTTTGAATGCCGGTAGATTCATCTATATAGGCTTCTATTTCCTGCCGCAGCGCTTCGGGGTAGCTTTCCCCCTCTTCAAGCGGGCAAATTTGCTCCAGCATAAGCGTATACATAATTTCTTCCCAATTTGCGCGAAGGGTGGAAACGGTGCCGTCAAAATCGAATACGGCGGTGGTAATGGGGCTGGTGCGGCGGGCTTTCGGGTTGATAATTTCCATGGGGTTATTCCTCTCTCTGGCGGTGGCTGGTGCGAATTTCTTCGGGGGTGGCTACCCCGGTGATGCCAATTTTTTTGATGACAACCGCAGAGGCAAGGTTGCCAAAAGCAATGGCCTCGGGCCCGGTGGCGCCCACGGCAAGGGTGGCGCAAAAGGCCGATAAAAAGGTGTCGCCCGCCCCCACAAAGTCGATAGGGGGGGACACGGCCTGCGCCGGTACAATATAGGCGCTGCCCTCCTGGTAATAAAAGGCGCCTTTTTCCCCAAGGGTAATTACCACAGGGCGGCCGGTTTTGCCCGAAAGAACAGGGGCGGCCGAAAGCAGGTTTGCCGCAAGGTCTCCGCTTAGCAGGTTTTGCCCAAGCAGGGCGCCTGCCTCTATTTCGTTGGGTTTAATAATTACCGAAGTATATTCCGATATACGGTCCCGGCTGTCTACCACCACTGGCAGCCTTTCCCCAATTTCACATATTTTTTGCCGCACCCGCGGGGTAACGCAGCCATACATGAATTGGTCGGATACAGCCAAAACATCCACCTTTTCGGCTATTGTGCCGAGCGCGTCAATAATCTCGTCCTCTTTTTGCGCAGGCAGCGGTTCATAATTTGAAAAATCAATCCGGGGGTCTTCGTATACCACCTCGGAAATGCCTTTTCGCATGGGCTTGCAATAGCTTTGGGTTACGCGGTTTTTACATTCAACAATGTAATCTTCCCGCAGGCCGTGCTGCTTCAAAAGGCCCGATAGAATAGAATGGCGCCAATCGTCGCCAGCGGCGGAAATAAGGTGCAGTGTTTCTACCCCTAAGGCCTTTATATTTGCGGCCACATTGCCGGCAGCGCCAAGCGAAAGCCTCTCTTCCACCACGGGCAGGGGGAAATGCGGTGTCTCGCGCGAAAGCTCGCTGCGCCTCATATCGGCAAACCAGTACATATCCAGGCATACGTCGCCTATAAGCCCAAGGCGTGCCTTGGGCAGTTTTTGCAGCAATTCATTCATGCGTTTTTCAGACAAAGAAAAAGCGCTGATGCCTTCCATTTCATCACTCCATCATTGAAAATTTACATAGAACGCCGTTTGCGGGGCATTGCGGCGCTTACCCACATCATTTATAAAAAATGATATGCCGCGGCACAAATAAGGGGCCGGGGGCCCGCGATTAATGCCGCAAGGGCCACGCAAACGGTAAAACAGCGGCAGTGGTTAGTGGGTAAGCATATAGAACAGGTTGGGCAGTGTTTGCTCGTGGTGGCCGTAAATATACAGCCCCGTTCCGCCCAGGCTTACAGGCCGGTTAATGACATTTTTGCGCGGGCGGTAGTAATAGTCGTACTTGTCTTTGCTAATGTTGGAGCGGTAGTCGCCCAGCGGCAGTATGTCGAAATTGGCGGTGGTAATGTGCTGAATAATGTGGCCCTGGTTGCGGCCAATGGAAAGGGCTTTAAGGAATTCCTCCGGCCCGGTTACCGAAGAGCCCACATTCATGTGCACGCCGTTTTCAAGCTGGGCCACACTATGGCAAAAAGCGGCAAAGTCCAGCCCGCTTGCGCCGCCAATGCTTGCAAAGTTTGCTTCGGGGTGCTGGTGAATAATGTCGGTGCCAATTGTAATGTGGTAGGTGGCGGGAATGCCCATTTTATAGGCGTTGTAAACAACGCAGTATTCTGAATTGGGAAACCGCTCGGGGTGGTCGCTGATGTATTGGGCAAGCGACTGCCCATAGCCCATGTTTTGCGCATAGCCCGTGTTGATGGCCTGGTTCATCCAGGCGCCGGTTTGTTTCCACATGCCGAAAGAGCCGTCTTCAATGGCGGTGGGCACATCTTCAGAGGTGCCGCCAAGGAAGGCAAGCTCAAAATCGTGAATGCTGCCGGCGCCGTTGGAGGCAAGGTGGGTAACAAAGCCTTTTTTCATCATTTCAATAAGAATGCGGGACATGCCGCTTTTAACAACATGCGCGCCAAAAAACATAATAATAGGGGCCCCGGCCTGCTTTGCCTTGGTAATTTTCTCCGCCAGTATTTCCAGCTCTTCGCTCTCAAACTTGTCTGGGGTGGCGTAAGGGTCTACCAGGGTGTCAATGCGCACAAGGTTGTGCCTGTCCCAAACATCATCTGTTTTTGTCTTTGTTAAATCAAGTCTTTCCGGGGTGAACATTTTCTCTGCCATTTGCCATCTTCTCCTTTGAAGTGAAAATCATGCGGTTGTACGCAGTGCCGGTAATTTCAAGTTCCCGTTAAACACGTGCTGTGTAACAATGGCAATGGTGCTTACACGGGAGAGGCGGCTGCCAAAGTGGGACTGCCGAATGGTAACGTGTTTGTATTTTCTTGCCAAAATGCGGCTGTTGAGCATGTCCTCCAGCAATTTTTCCAGCACGGGGGTGCCGTTGGCGCCTTCGTATTCTATTACCACCAGGTCAATGTCCAGCACGTTGACAATGTTAACCAGGGCGGCGGCTACATATTTAAAGAAATCCATTAAAATAGAGGTGCAAACCCCGTCGCCCTTTTGCGCCATGGCAACAAAATCTCCAAAGCAGGGTTTTTGAACATTCAGTAAGGGGTGGCGGGGGCAAATGCTGCGGTATTGCTCCAGCTGCTGGCGCATGTTGTGAACATTGGCGTACAGTTCAAGGCAGCCCCGGTTGCCGCACACGCATTTTTCGCCCTCGTGGTTAATAGAGCAGTGGCCAAGCTCTCCGCTTTGGCCAATAAGGCCGTTGTACACCTGCTCGTTAAGTACAAAGCCTGCGCCAATACCGGTTTGAAAGGTTAGGTAGGCAAAATCCTTTGGCAGGTTGTTGGGGCTGTACAGTTGTTCCGCCAAAATAGAGGCGCCCGTGTCATGCATTAAAAAAATAGGGGCGCGTATTTCTTCTTTCAGCAGGTCTACCAGCGGCAGCTCGCAGGGGTAAGAAAAGTAGTTCGGCGGGTTCAGCAGAATACCCTTAACACTGTCTATAATCCCCACGCTGGAAATGCCCACGCCCAGTATTTTTTGCGGGTGGCGGGCGCGTATTTCCTTATAAGCCCTTTTTAAAAAGGCAACCAGGCTTTCGGGGTCTATGGTGTTTTTAAAGTTTTCGCTTATTTCCTCCACAATTTCCCCGTCCAGCGTGCCAAGCAGCACCACGGTTTGCTCGCGTTTCAGCAGCATGCCGCACACCAAAGGCGCGGTGCGCGCAATGCGCAGCTGAATGGGCGGCCGACCCGAAAGGGCGGCGGGGGCACTTTCGCCCGCCGCCAAAGCGGCCTCCTCCACCACGCCCTGGTTGATAAGGGTTTGCACAACATTGGAAATAGTGGTTTTTGTAAGGCCCGAAAGGGCGGAGATGTCCACGCGGGAAATGCCCCTGGTGGTGGCAATTTGCCGCAAAACCAA
>JBKEBR010000157.1:0-2498 GCA_047973285.1 Oscillospiraceae bacterium
CAAGATGCTCGGCAATAAAAAAGTTGAGCAATGCCCATTCCAGCCGGGTGCCTTCGCCCCGGTACAGCCAGGCGCCGTTGCCCGAAAGCTTCACCCCGCGCTTGTAATCGATAATGCCAAGGCTTTCACAAAGGTCTACATGGTTTTTAATTTCAAAATCGAACTTCGGCTTTTCAAGGTAGGTGCGAAGGGTTTTGTTGTTCTCTTTGCCGCCCGCCACCACATCCTGGTCGGGAAGGTTTGGCAACTGCAGCATGCGGTCCTTCTGCGCATCCTCTAACGCGGTAAGCTTTGCCTCCCGCTCTTTTACATTTTCGGCAAGCTGCTTCATTTTGGCCATAAGGCTGGCGGTGTCTTCCCCTGCTTTTTTCATGGCGGGAATTTGCTTGCTGGCCGCATTTTGCTCCGCCTTCATGGAATCTACTTCCGCCGTAAGGGCCCGCCTTTCCTCGTCCAGCGAAAGAATTTCGTCGATGGTGCTGTCCAGGTTCAGCTCCCTCTTACGAATTCTCTGCTTCACTTCTTCGGGCTCGGTACGAATTAACTTGATGTCTATCATTTTCCCTTATGCTCCTTTGTGCAGTTGCCACTGTATTTATATAAAGCTTTTGAACCGCCGCTGTTGTATGCCGGCGAAGGTAAAACTATTTTTCCTGTTGCTGGTATTGCCCCAGCAACTTTGCAAACTGGCGAAGCTGTTCTTCGGAATAAAACCCGACATTTAGGCTCCCCTGGCCGTCTTTGTATTGCACCTTTACCTCTGTGCCCAAAACCTCGCGCAAGCTAATTTCCACCTCGGCGGCAAGGCTGGGGCGCGCCACCGGCTTTTGCGCCGCCTTGGGCTCTTTCTGCAATTTTTTACAAACAGCCTCTGCCTTGCGCACGTTTAAATTTTCCTGCAAAATAATTTGGGCCGCCTGGGTTTGCCGGGCTTCGTCTGGAATGGAAAGAATGGCCTTGGCGTGCCCCGCCGAAAGCAGGCCCTCTTTGAGCAGGTCCAGCACCGTTTGCGGAAGGGTTAAAATGCGAAGGCTGTTGGCCACGGCGCTGCGGCTGCGGGAAAGCTTTAAGGCCGCCTGCTCTTGCGTAAGGCCGCAGCGGTCCATAAGGTTTTTATACCCAAGGGCTTCCTCCACCGGGTCCAGGTCTTCCCGCTGGAGGTTCTCGATAAGGGCAATTTCCATTGCCTGCTCATCTGTTACCTCTTTGATAATAACCGGCATGCTTTGCAGCCCTGCCTGCCGCGCCGCCCGCCAACGGCGCTCGCCGGCAATAATGCGGTAGCCGCCGGCGGGGTTGGGGCGCACCACAATGGGCTGCAACACCCCGTGTTCCTGAATACTTTTGGCCAGCTCCTGCAACGATTTTTCTTCAAAGCTTTTGCGGGGCTGGTCTTTGTCGGGCTCTATGTCGCGCAGCGGCAGGGTGGTTACCTCTCCCTCTTCCCCGCCGGCAACGGCGTTGCTGCCGGTATCGGCAAAAAGGCTGTCAAGCCCGCGGCCCAGGCCGCGTTTTTTTACTGCCATCTGCTTTCTCCTTTTGGGCAAATTTTAAAGGGCGGCGGCGTATATTCACCGCGCCCGGTTGTTGTAAAGAAATTCTGCCGCCAGCAGGTCGTAGGCTTCGGCCCCTTTGGAGATGGGGTCGTAATAATTCACCGGCGCGCCAAAGCTTGGGGCCTCAGACAGGCGTACATTGCGGGGAATTGTGGTTTTGTAAACCTTGTCGTGGAAGAATTTTTTAACCTCCTGCACCACCTGCAGGGTAAGGTTTAAACGCCCGTCGTACATGGTAAGAAGAACGCTTTCCACCTCTATATAGGGGTTGTACATTTTTTTAACCGAACGAATGGTGTTCATCAATTCGGAAAGCCCTTCAAGGGCAAAATACTCGCACTGAATGGGCACCAGAACGGTGTCGCAGGCGCACAGGCCATTCAAGGTAAGAAGGTCCAGCGAAGGGGGGCAGTCAATAAAAATAAAATCGTACTCCGGCACGATAGAGGCAATCCCCTCTCGAAGGCGGGCCTCCCTGCGCTCCATGCCAACCAGTTCAATGCCGGCGCCGGAAAGCTGGATGTTGGAGGGAATGATGTGGCAGCGGTACTTGGTTTTTTGAATGGTTTCGGCAGCAGGGCTTTCCCCTATCATTACATCGTAAACGCTTTTTTGAATTTGCCGCTTGGAAAGGCCAAAGCTGCTTGTGGAATTGCCCTGGGGATCAAGGTCTATAAGAAGAACCTTTTTTTTAGCTGCCGCCACGGCACTGGCAAGGTTTACCGCCGTAGTTGTTTTGCCAACGCCGCCCTTTTGGTTGGCGACTGCAATTACTTTGCCCACACACTTTCCCCCTATTGTATTGCATATTGTGGATACCCATTTGAATTTTTTATAAAGAACTTCACTTTTTTAGATTCTCTTTGCTTATTATAGCATAGTGCTTGCTTTAAAAAAAGGACAAACCCTTAAAAAAATAGGCAAGAATGTTCCACGTGGAAC
>JBKEBR010000158.1:0-2878 GCA_047973285.1 Oscillospiraceae bacterium
AGCGTCTTGTGTTTCAGTTTGGTTTAGCCCGGCCATTACCTCGTCCAACAAAATTAACTCCGGGTTTGAAGCAAGTGCGCGCGCCATTTCCAAACGTTTTTGGCTGGGCGTTCCCATATCTTTTGCCAGCACATTACGTTTGTCGTACATACCGGTAAAGTTTAACTTTTCCAAAGCAATTTCCCGGGCTTCTTTTAAACTTTTTGCCTTATATTTGCCGAAATAAGCGCTTGGCACAACATTGTCTAAAACGGTAAGGTTGCCCAATGGCTTCATAATCTGAAAAGTGCGGGCAATACCCATATCTACGTATTGGTGAGATTTCTTTTTGGTAATGTCAATTCCGTTATAAAGAATCTGTCCGGAGGACGGTGGGTAATACCCGCTAATCATATTGAATGTGGTTGTTTTGCCGGCACCATTGGGGCCGATCATACCGGAAATAGTTCCCCTTTCAATTTCGAAATCAACTTCGGAAACGGCTTTTAGGCCTTTAAAGTTCTTATTGAGATTGGATACTTCAATAATGGTTTTTTTGTTACTCACAAGAGGGCCCTCCCTTCTCGCTGGTATCGAACTGGGAGGTATCTTTTTTACCCAACCTTTTCTGTTTCATGTTATGCCACCAACCGAGTATGCCTGTAGGCTGGAAACGGATCATCAAAATCAGAACAATAGAATAAACAATTAAGTTTAGTCCGGGCAAAGTGCCTCCAAACTGAGCGCGTAAAAACTCAGACAAAGGAATTAACAGGAATGCTCCCAATATAGGCCCGCTAACATATCCGATACCGCCGATAATCGCAGGAAGAACAAATTCGGTAGAATAGGTTTGCAGCATGATGTCCGGGTCTATATACCTAAGGTATTGGGCGTAATAAAACCCGGCAAAAGCAGTGATGGCTGCCGAGATACCTACAGCGATCACCTTATACTTTGTAGGATCAATTCCAATGGCGCTGGCAACATCTTCGTCCTCTCGGATCGTTTTTAAAGCGAAGCCAAGCTTAGAACGTTCCAGTTTGCGGATAAAAAGGTATACGCAGATAACCATAATCAATCCGGCATAAAAATATGGCACCTTGCTAACAAACCGGAAATCCGCCAAAGAATCGGTGCCGAAGGGCAGAATGATGCCGGATGCTTTTCCCGCATAATCCCAGTTGAGAAAAAAATTGCGGAATACTTCGCCAAAGGCAATGGTTACCAGTGTAAAATAAGGCCCTTTCAAAATAAAACACGGGTAGAACAGAATCATGGACATAATGCCGGTTGTGATAATCGCAACAAATACGGCTATCCAGGGCGAGAAATTTCCTTTCACCACCAACAGCGAAGATACATAGGCACCCAGCCCCATAAATGTGGCATGTCCTAGAGAATTCTGCCCGGTCATTCCCCCCAAAATGCTCCACGCCATTGAGCCGGTTGCCATATAAAATGTGAGGTTACAGATGTGTAAAAGATATGGCGTTTTTATAAAAAGAGGAAGTGCCGCAGACAAAACAAGCAAAACTACGGGGAAATAACCGTGGGACATGATGGTATTTTTTAATTTTTGCATTAAATCAAGCCTCCCGCAGTTTTATTTTCTGGCGAACAACCAGAATGAGTATAAAAGCCAAGAATACAACCATGTCTTTGTAAGACGGGCCGACAATGAGAGAGGACAAGGTTTCAAGCAAACCGAGGAAGATACCGGCGACAAATGCGCCTTTGATGTTTCCAAGGCCACCAACCACTACAACAATCAACGCCCGAGTACCATAAGTACCACCAACCAGCGGGAAAACGTAGTAGAAGGGAAGCAGCAGGCTGCCCGCAATACCGGTAATGGCTGCACCAATGCCATAGGTGATGATGTAAACCCACTTTATGTTGATGCCACAAATTTGTGCACCCACAGGGTTTTGCGAAGTAGCCCGAATCTGTTTTCCAATTGTGGTTGCTTTTAAAAAGTAAAAAAGAGCGATGGTAATTACAATAAGCACGCCAAGGCTAATCAGCTTTGGAAGGCTCATGCTTACCAAATTGGCCAAGTTCAGGGTAACGCCGCTATAAGAGGTGTTAATGGAACGATAATCCGGGCCGAATATCAGCATGGCCAAATTCTGGAATAGCATTGACAAGGGCAGGGCAGGGCAAGAAAGGGCAGGGCAGGGCGAGATAGGGCAGCAACAAACAAAGAATGTGTTTTGCTGCACCGCCGCAAAAAGGGTGGCCTGTGAAAAAATTTTTGCGCAAAGCGGGCAAGGCGGGGCTTTGGCCGGGGCCCTTGCCGCCGTTGCCGCAGGGGGCCGCCCTGCGGGGGAAACCCGCTGCTCGCTTGTAAAAAAGGCGGCGAAAGGGTAAAATAGGGAAAGGCAGAAAAGGGCCTTTTTGCAGGGCCGCGCTACGAATGCGGCGGCCTGCGCTTTTATGGCAAGCGCGCCCTTGAAGAGCAAAATTTATTTTGCCATGTGCGCCGCCTGCGCCGCTTTTTTCCGCACAAGAGGGCGAAGGGCGGCAAGCCGCCCGGCCCTGCCATTGCGCGCAAGGGCACCGCAAAAAAATGTGCCATGCGGGCAATGCCGCGCTACAAATGCGGCGGCCTGTGTCTTTATGGCAAGCGGCGCAGGATGTAAGGCCCACCGCAAAAGCCCGGCCCTGCTATGGCAAGTGGCGCAGAATGTACGGCCCGCCGCAAAAGCCCGGCCTGCTATGGCAAGCGGCGCGGAATGTAAGGCCCATCGCAAAGGCCTGCCCTGCGGGGGAGGTTCCATACAGGTACGCCGCCATGCCAAAGCCATATTGGGTGGCTGCAAAAAAGGCATACCTTATAATACTGCGGGCTGTGTAGAGCCGGCCCCGCCGCGGCAAAGGCAAGTTAATGCAAAAA
>JBKEBR010000159.1:0-7067 GCA_047973285.1 Oscillospiraceae bacterium
AGGCATTGTAGGCAAGGGTAAGCAGGTCGTCTATCGAATTGTCAATTCTTTTTTGGGTGGTGTCCAGGTATACGGTGTGAATTTGGTTTGCCTTTTCGGCAATAATACCGGTGAGGTAGCTGTACAGGTACATGCTGCTGAAAATGCCCACGGCCATAATGCACAGGGCGGTAGAAATAATAATTTTAATTTTCAGGCTTTTTTTTCGCAAGCCGGTGCCCTCCCATCCTGCTTTGCGGCAGGCCCTGCCGTTGCTTTTATTACCAGTATACACGTTGCCCGGTAAGGTTGCAATTTGCCGGGAGAACGTTGATAAAAGAGTATAAAATACTACTCAACCTGAAAATAGTAACAGCTTTGCAGGGGCTTGTATAAAAATAGTAACAGCCTTTCCGGGCTTTGTTTGTTGTTGAAAAACTACCTGCGCCCTTATAATGGAACTACAATTAACGGGCGGCAACCGCCAAGGTTAATATTGAACACAAAGGAGATAAGATGAAAATGAAGAAAGTATTTGCAGTGCTTCTCTCGGCGCTTATGGCTGGCTCTATTTTAAGCGCCTGCGGCGACGGCACAAGCTCGGCCCCGGCCTCCTCCGGCTTCGCTTCCACCTCCGAGGCAGCCGCGGTAAGCGGAAAAATTACCTTTTCCGCCTGGGATGTGGACACCCAGCTCACCTACCTTCGCCCCATGGTGGAAGCTTTTGAAAAGGCATACCCCGAGGTTCAGGTGGAAATTGTGGACATTCCCTCGGCCGATTACAGCAGCAAGCTGAGCATCGACCTCAACGGCGGCGCCGCCTCCGACGTTATTCTGGTAAAAGACGCCGACACCATGTTCTCGCTGAACCAGAAGGGCCAGCTGGCCGACATGTCGGCGTACATCACCGCCGACGGCATAGACCTTACCGCCTACAACGGCCTGGCCGACAATTTCAATTTCGACGGCCAGCAGGCGGGCATGCCCTTCCGCACCGACTACTATGTGCTGTATTACAACAAGGATATTTTTGACGCCGCCGGTGTTGAATACCCCTCCAACGACACCACCTGGGCCGAATTTGAAGAGCTGGCCAAGCAGCTTACCTCCGGCGAAGGCGCCAACAAGCTGTACGGCGCGCATTTCCACACCTGGCAGGCATTGGTACAAAACTGGGCCGTGCAAGACGGCAAAAACACCATTATGGGCCCCGACTACGGCTTTATGCAAGACGCCTACGAAATGGTGCTGCGCATGCAGAACGAAGACAAAACCATTCAAGACTTCGGCACCCTGAAAACCGCCAACATTCACTATTCCGGCGTGTTCCAGAACGGCCAGGCCGCTATGATGCCCATGGGCAGCTGGTTTATGTCCACCATGATCAGCGCGGTGGAAAAAGGCGAAAGCACCGTAAACTGGGGCGTTGCCACCATTCCCCACCCGGAAGGCGTTGCGGCGGGCAACACCGTTGGCGCCACCACCCCCATTGCCATCAACGAAGCGTCTGAAAACAAAGAAGCCGCCTGGGCCTTTGTAAAGTTTATGACAGGCGAAGAGGGCGCCAAAATGCTGGCGGAGGCAGGCCAGCTGCCCGGCTCTGTAAACGACGAATACCTGAAAATTGTTACCAGCGCGGCGGGCATGCCCGAAGGCGCCCAGGAAGCCCTGGCTGTCAAGGGCATTGTGCTGGACCGCCCCATTGTTGAGTATGTGAACGAAGTAAACAAAATGCTGGAAGAAGAGCACGGCCTTATTATGCTGGGCGAGGTTTCGCTGGAAGACGGGCTTGCCGAAATAGCAACCCGCAGCAAGGAAATACAGGGCCTGTAACAGCCGGTTTCACGGCAGTGCGGTATGTTATGGGAATTGTATGAAATGGCCACCGGCTTGCCTCCCGGCGGGGCAGCCGCCGGAAATGGCCGCAAAGCAAATCAACAAATTTCATACCGTTTGTTTTGTTAATTTGCTCTCATAAAACACGCAGGGGCGGGCGGGCAAAAAATGCCCGCCCGCTTTATACTTAAAGCGGTTTTTGCCGGGCACAGCACAGGTATTCGCAGCAAAACCCGTGCCGGTTTTGCAAAACACGGGTTTTCAGGCTTTAATTTTGAAAGGAGCAAATGCTATGGCGGCAAATTCCAAAACGGCCAAAGGGCCGGGCAAACAGCAAAAGCTTTCCCTTGGCGTGCGCAACACCCTTGTGGGAATGTCGTTTATTCTGCCCAACTTTGCAGGCTTTTTTATTTTTGTTCTTATTCCGGTGGTGGCCTCGCTGGTAATCAGCTTTACCAAGTGGGACGGCTTTAACCCCATGCAGTTTGTGGGGCTTAAAAATTTCAGCTATATTTTTTCCGACAAATATTTTATTGCGGCCTTGGGCCGCACCCTTATTTACACCGCCAGCACGGTGGTTATTACCACCTTTGTTTCGCTGGGGCTTGCGGTGCTGCTCAATAAAAAAATACGCGCCAAGGGCCTGTTTCGCGGGGCCATCTTTTTCCCTTATGTTGCCAGCATTGTGGCGGTGGGCGTGGTGTGGAACATGCTGTTCCAAAAAGACTACGGCCCCGTAAACGAGTTTCTGCGCTGGGTAGGCGTGCAAAACCTGCCCGGCTGGACGGCCTCCACCACCTGGGCGCTGCCCGCGGTTATCATTGTTTCGGTTTGGAAAAACATGGGCTATTACATGATTGTGTACCTGGCCGCCCTGCAGGATGTGCCGGTGGAGCTGTACGAGGCCTCTATGATTGACGGCGCCTCCAAAACGCAGCACTTTTGGCGGGTGGTTATGCCCATGCTGGCCCCCAGCACCTTTTTTGTGGTGCTGATGCTCACCATCAACAGCTTTAAGGCCTTCGACCTTATTTATGTTATGACCGAGGGCGGCCCGGGCCAGGCCACCACCCTGATTGTAAACTACATTTACAACAAAAACTTTATCCCCACCGAAAACTATGGTGTGGGCAGCGCGGCGGCCATGGTGCTGTTTGTTATTGTGGCCATTGTTACCGTTATTCAGTTCCGCATGGAAAAGAAGCTGAGCGATTAAGGAGAAAACAACCATGGTAGAAAAAAAACGGCCGTTAAGCAAGGTTTTCACCTACGCTTTGCTTATTCTTATTGTGTTTCTTACCCTTCTGCCCCTTGTTTGGATGCTTTCCGCCTCTTTAAAGCTCAACAAGGACGTATTCACCGTTCCCATCCAGTGGCTTCCCAAAGACCCGCAATGGGTAAATTACCTTAAAATATGGGAGCGCATTCCCCTGGGCACCTTTACCTTCAACTCCTTCAAGCTTTCCATCATCATTACGGTTATTCAGGTGCTCACCTCCAGCTTTGCGGCCTACGGCTTTGCAAAGTGCAAGTTCAAGGGGCGCAACGGCCTGTTTTTGGCCTACGTTGCCACCATTGCCATTCCCTGGCAGGTGTATATGCTGCCGCAGTTTATTGAAATGCGCGCCCTGGGCCTTACCAACACCCACCTTGGCTATATTTTAATGCAAAGCTTTATTGCCCTTGGGGTGTTTCTCATCCGCCAGTGTTCCCTTTCCATTCCCGACGAGCTGCTGGAGGCCGCCCGCATTGACGGCTTAAATGAGTACGGCATTTATTTCCGCATTGTGCTGCCGCTCTCCAAGCCGGTTATTGCCACGCTCACCATTTTCAGCTTTGTTACCATTTGGAACGATTTTATGGGCCCCATGATCTACTTTAACCCCACCAAGCTTAAAACCATCCAGCTTGGCATCCGCATGTTTATCGGGCAGTATTCGTCGGACTATGCCATGATTATGGCCGCCAGCGTGGTGGCCCTTGTTCCGGTGTTTATGGTGTTCCTGTTTTTCCAGAAGTTTTTTGTGCAGGGCGTTTCCACATCGGGCCTGAAGGGCTGATGCGGCGCATAACAAGGAGAACAAATGAAAACCGAAATTACCCCCGAAACCCTGCGGCGGTGCCTGCAAAACGCGGCGGCTGTTTTAAAAAGCAACCTGCCGGCATTTACCAATGCCTTTCAGGCCTCCAGCAGCGTGAACAATTTTTACCCTCCCAGCGAAAATGTAGAGTGGACCACGGGCTTCTGCACCGGGGAATATTGGCTTGCCTACCAGCACACCGAAGACGACGCCTTCAAGCGGGCGGCGCTGGTGCAGGTGGGCAGCTTTTTGAACCGCATTGAACGCCATATCGATGTGGACCACCACGACATGGGGTTTTTGTACACTCCCTCCTGCGTGGCGGCGTATCAATTAACCGGCAGTGAAACGGGGCGCAAAGCCGCCCTGCTGGCCGCCGACAATTTAATGGGCCGCTTTCAGGAAAAAGGGCAGTTTTTTCAGGCGTGGGGGGCTCTCGGCGCCCCGGAAAATTACCGCCTTATCATCGATTGCCTGCTCAACCTGCCCCTGCTGTACTGGGCCAGTGCCGAAACCGGAAACCCGGCCTACCGGGAAAAGGCGGTTGCCCACACCGAAACCTCTTTGAAAAACCTTGTGCGGAAGGATTATTCCACCTACCACACTTATTTTTTCAGCCCCACAACAGGGGCGCCCCAAAAGGGCGTAACGGCGCAGGGCTACCGCAACGGCTCGGCCTGGGCACGGGGGCAGGCCTGGGGGGTATACGGGCTGGCGCTTGCCTACAAATACACCCAAAACCCCGCCTGTATCAATTTGTTTTACAAAATTGCCGATTTTTTTGTACAGCGCCTGCCTGCCGACCTTGTGCCCTATTGGGACCTGGATTTTACCGACGGAGACGGCGAGCCGAAGGATTCCTCGGCGGCTGCCATTGCGGTGTGCGGCATGCTGGAAATGGCAAAATACCTGCCGCCCGAAAAAGCCGCCGCCTACACCGGCGTGGCCAAACAAATAGCGGCCAGCCTGGCCGAAGGGTATGCGGTAAACAGCAGCCGGGAGTCCAACGGGCTGCTGCTGCACGGGGTGTACGCCAAAAGCAGCCCCTATAATACCGTAACCAACCGCGGCGTAAACGAATGCAATACCTGGGGCGATTATTTTTGGCTGGAGGCCCTTACGCGGCTTTCGGGCCCGTGGAACCCCTATTGGTAGAAAGGCCTTTTATACAAATGTTGCAACACAATTTTTGGTGCGATGATTATTCTGCCGCCGCCGGGCTGCTGCGGCGGCAGTGGCCCCGGCAGGCGGCAGAAATTATTGCCCTGGCCGATGAAATTTGCCAAAAGCGGTTTACCTTTCGCGGCCACTGGGAAATGGAACGAACCCACGAGCCGGTAGAGTTTGCGGGGGAAATAAACTGGGAGCAGGTGCCGGCGGGCGATGCGGAGTGGGTGTATGCCTTTAACCGGCACAGCGCCTTTGTTACCCTTGGCCAGGCCTGGCGCCTTACCGGGCGCGCCGCCTATGCCGGGGCGTTTTGCGGCCTGCTGCAAAGCTGGCTGCAAAATGTGCCGCTTACCCCCCAAAGCCGCACCACCACCTGGCGCAGCATAGAGGCGGGGCTGCGGTGTGAAAGCTGGCTGCGGGCCGCCGGGCTGTTTAACCTGCAAGCCCTTTTAAGCGAAGAGCTGTTTTCCGCCGTTTTAGCCGGCCTGCGCGTGCATGCCGAATATTTGCTGGAGGCGGAGGGCACCTTTCAGCAGCTTAGCAACTGGGGCGTTTTGCAAAACCACGGCCTGTTTTTGCTGGGCCTGGCGCTGAACACCCCCGCCTGGTGCGAAACCGCAGTTTCGCGCCTTACAAAAGAACTGCACTTGCAGGTGATGGCCGACGGCACCCATTGGGAGCAAAGCCCCCTGTACCACTGCGAGGTGCTGCACTGCTGCCTCAATACAATGCTTGCGGCGCGGCGGGCGGGCTATGCCCTGCCAAACGCCTTTGTGGAAAAGGCGCACGCCATGGCCGGGGCGCTGGCGGTTTTGCTGCGGCCCGACGGCAAGCTGGTGTGCCAGGGCGACAGCGACGAGGTGGACGCCCGCGACCTTGTGGCCCTTGCCGCCCTGCTGTTTGCAGACAAGGCCCTTAAGGGCGCGGCCCGGGGTGCCCTTTATCCCGAAAATTTGTGGGATTTTACCGCCGCCGAGCGAGAGGAATACGAGGCCCTGGGCCAAAATGAAACCGCCCTGCAAAGCGCCGCCTTGCCCTGCAGCGGCAATTACCAGCTGCGCACCGGGCCGGGCGAAGAGGCGGGCTTTCTGCATTTTTACTGCGGCAGCCTTGGCAGCGGGCATGGCCATGCGGCCCTGTTGCATGCCGACCTTGTGGCACACGGGGAAACCGTGCTGGCCGATTCGGGCCGGTACACCTATGTAAACACGCCCCTGCGCCGCCGGCTGAAAAGCCCCGCCGCCCATAATACCGCAACGGTAGACGGGCTGGACTTTAGTGTGCCCGGCGGCAGCTGGGGCTTTTCCCGGCTGGCAACCCCGCTGAAAGGGGAGCACCGTTTTACCCCCCCGGCCGACTATGCCGCGGGCAGCCACCTGGGCTATATGCAGCAGGGGGTGTTAAGCCGCAGGCAGGCGCTGCGGCTGGGGCAAAACCTGTGGGTGCTGTGCGACAGCTTTTTTACCCGGCAAGAGGCAAGCCATACCTACCGCCACTATTACCATTTTGGGGCGGGCGGCCACCTTGCCGGGGTGGGCGGCGGCCGGTTTTTGTTCACGGGCGAAAAGGTACAGGCGCAGCTTGGCTTTTGCTTTGCCGCCCCGCTTTTCGAAATTTCTTCGCAGCCTGTCAGCCGGGAATACAACCGGCTGGAGGAGGGCCCCTGCCTTGCCGTTCAGCAGCAGCAAACGGGCTTTGCAAGCCTTGCGGCGGTATTTGCGCTAAGCAAAGGGGCGGGCCCCCCTCTGCGCCTGCGGGAGGCGCCGGTGCACCTTGCGGCGGCAGGCAGCTTGCTGCCCCGCGAGAAGGCGCAGGCGCTTGAAATTTTTTATGGTGAAGAGCAGTGGACGCTGCTTTTTTGCCACCAGGAGGTTATTGCCGAGGTAGACCTGCTGGCCGTGGGCAGTCATACCGGCTACGGCCGTGTGCTGGTGTTTGGCGCGGGGTGTGAAAACGGGCTGTGCCTGGCGTGGTAGGCCCTGCGCCCGGTAAAAAAGCGCG
>JBKEBR010000160.1:0-24746 GCA_047973285.1 Oscillospiraceae bacterium
ACGGCGTTTTGTACCTTTGCAGCGACGAAGCCACCTACAACGAAATTATGACCGGGCTGAATGAAAATGCCCGCGGCTACCGGTTTGGGCATTATTATGGGTTTGCCAACCCCATGGAGGGCATATCCGCAGAGGGGGATTTGCCCGAAAAGCTTTTGCAGCAGCAAAAATAGAGGCTGAAAGCGGAAAATGCAGAATTGGCGCCGCCATAAGGCGCAAAAGGCAGGGCCTTTTGTGCCGTTGTTGGCCGCCGTGTGTGGTTTTTGCGGCTGTGCCGCCCGCATTTTGCCTTTTGCCGGTGCCGCTTCTTTTTATAAGGTAAGGGCCAGCGCACCGCGGGCCGGGCCGCCCGGCAGGCGTTATGCTGCGGTGCGTTGCTGCGTGCCGCCGCTTATAGCCCGCAATGCTTTGCTGCGGGAATCTTCATTGCCCTGGCTGCCCTTGTTCCCGTTGTTCCGCTTTGGCGGCAAAGCGGAACAACGGCACGGCGGTTGTGCCCCATTTGTGCAGTTTTGGTTTGTATGTATTGTTGCTGCTGTGGGAAGCGGCCCCCCGTTGCCTTTTCAACCAATACGGCATGTTTGCGGTGGCCGCGGCCTTTGCCGCGGGGCGGCTGTTGGCAAGCGGCGCAAAGGGCGGGCAGCCGGCGGGCGGGGCGGGTTTGGCCGCTTAAAAAATATTGCGGAATTATGAAAAAAACACTTGCAATGGGCGGCCTGTTCTGGTAAACTAATTAAGCGACTGCAAATGCCCTATTGAGCTCAATAGGGTGCGATATGCGTTGAAGCGGGAGGTTGCGGCCTTTTTGGCCGGTTTTTCCGCCGAGTATGTCCAGGTCTGGAACCGGGCGACAAATACTGAGGGCAAAGGGATATGTTTGCAGCCATTGCAAACCAATTTCCACTCGAACATTGCTTCGAAACAAAATTTGCTATGGTTTTGTCCGGGCGAACTGCTAGGCGGTTCACCGGCTTTTTCCATGCAATAGGGTGAAACACCCGGCGCTGTGTAAGTATTTTGCGAACCGCCATACCATGCACAAGTTAAAACTAAAGTAAACAGGAGGCGATTTCATTGGCAGTCAAGGAAAAGATCAGGATTCGTTTAAAAAGCTATGATGCAGGCCTTATCGATTCGGCATCGGAAAAGATTGTGGAAACTGCGAAGCGCACCGGCGCCCGCGTGTCTGGCCCCATTCCGTTGCCCACCGATAAAGAGGTGGTTACCATTCTGCGCGCTGTGCACAAGTACAAAGACAGCCGCGAGCAGTTTGAAACCCGCACGCACAAGCGTTTGATCGATATTCTGAAGCCGTCGAACAAAACGGTGGAGGCCCTTACCGGCCTGCAGCTCCCTGCCGGCGTCGAAATTGAAATTAAGCTGTAACAGCAGAACTGATTTCAAACCATTCGAAACCCGGAAGAGGGTCATGTTGGCACCTTATATATAATAAGGTAGGTCAACCAATAACCTGCGGAGGCGAGTACCGCTTCCCGAACGAAGGAGGCATTTCCACATGCAAAAAGCAATTATTGGCAAGAAAATTGGTATGACACAAATTTTCAACGAGGCCGGCAAGGTGGTTCCGGTAACCGTTATTGAAGCCGGCCCCTGTGTGGTTGTACAAAAGAAAACCGTTGAGAGCGACGGCTACGAGGCGGTGCAGGTTGGCTTTGGCGACCTGGCGGCCAAAAAGGTAAACAAGCCTGCCAAAGGGCATTTCGAAAAGGCCGATGTGGCCCCGAAGCGCACCCTGCGTGAGTTTCGTTTCGACGACATCAGCGAAGTGAAAGTGGGCGACATTCTGAAAGCCGACGTTTTTGCCGAAGGCGACAAGATTGACGCCGTTGGCACTAGCAAGGGCAAGGGCTACGCGGGTACCATTAAGCGCTTCAACGGCCACCGCCTGCGCGAAAGCCACGGCACCGGCCCGGTTTCGCGCCATGCCGGTTCCATGGGTTCCTGCTCTACCCCTTCCCGCGTATTCAAGGGTAAAAAGCTGCCCGGCCATTTGGGCGCCGAGCGCGTAACCGTGCAGAACCTTACAATTGTTAAGGTGGACGCCGAGAATAATCTCATTGCTATCAAGGGTGCTCTTCCCGGTGCTAAAGGCAGCATCGTGTGCATCCACGACAGCGTGAAGGCGTAAAGGAGGAAGCATACAAATGGCTACAACCAGTTATGACGTACTGGACATGAAGGGAAACAAAGTTTCCACTGTTCAGCTGAGCGATGAAATTTTTGCGATTAAACCCAACGAGCGCGCCGTGCATGCCGCCGTTGTAAACTTTTTGGCCAACCAGCGCCAGGGCACCCAAAGCACCAAAACCCGCGCCGAGGTGCGCGGCGGCGGCCGCAAGCCGTGGCGCCAAAAGGGCACCGGCCATGCGCGCCAGGGCTCTATTCGCAGCCCGCAGTGGACCCACGGCGGCGTTGCCCTTGGCCCCAAGCCCCGCGACTACAGCTACCACCTGAACCGCAAGGTAAAGCGCCTTGCCCTTCTCTCGGCCCTGTCGGCCAAGGTGGCTGCCGGCGAATTTGTAATTGTAGACAAATTCGAAGTGGAGGACTACAAAACCAAAACCGTGGTAAACATGCTGGGCGCCCTTGGCGTTGAAAAGAAAGCCCTGATTGTTTCGGAAGCGGTAGACGCCAAAATGGTGAAAAGCGCCGCCAACATTCCCGGCGTAAAAACCACCACCGCCAGCCTGATTAACGTTTACGACGTGCTGAACGCCGGTAAATTCGTTGTCAGCGTAGACGCCGCCAAAAAGATTGAGGAGGTTTTTGCATAATGAAAACAGCGCCGCAAGATATCGTGCTGGGCCCCATCATTACCGAAAACTCCATGCTGGGCGTTCCCAACAAAAAGTTCACCTTTAAAGTGGCCAAAGATTCCACCAAGGTTTCCATTGCCGCTGCTGTGGAAGAACTGTTCGGCGTAGAAGTGAAAAAGGTAAACACCATTTCGGTGCGCGGCCAGTTCCGCCGCGAGGGCGCAACAGGTGGTTACACCACCGCCTACAAAAAGGCGATTGTAACCCTTACCGAAAAATCCAAGGGCATTGAGTTCTTTGAAACAATGACCTGAGCCTTCCCCCGAAGGGAATGCCGCTTACGGGGTTTTTCGAGAAAGCGCAGCGCGCTTTTGCCCGTGAGAATGGGCCGCCGAGAGGAAGCTGCTGCTTCCGCCAGGGAAATACCGCCCGCAGGGCGGCCCGCGTATGGGGCGAATACGGCCCCGCAAAACTCAATTATTTAAGGAGAGACCATCATGGCTATTAAAAAGTACAAGCCAACGACACCCGGCCGCCGCGGTATGACGGTTACCGATTATTCGGTATTGTCGAAGGTAGAGCCCGAGCGCAGCCTGCTTGAGCCCATGAAAAAGCATTCCGGCCGCAATTCCAATGGCCGCATCACCGTTCGCCACCACGGCGGCGGCAACCGCACCAAGTACCGCGTAATCGACTTCAAGCGCTCCAAGTTTGGCGTGCCCGCCGAAGTGAAAACCCTGGAGTATGACCCCAACCGTACCGCGCACGTGGCACTGCTGGAATACCAGGACGGCGTAAAAACCTACATTATTGCGCCGGAAGGCCTGAAGGTTGGCGATACCGTAATGAACGGCCCCACCGCCGACATTAAGCCCGGCAACGCCCTTCCCTTCCAGAACATTCCGGTTGGTACCGTTATTCACAACATTGAAATGTACCCCGGCAAGGGCGCCCAGCTGGTGCGTTCGGCGGGCGGCAGCGCCCAGCTGATGGCCAAAGAGGGCAAATACGCCCTGGTTCGCCTGCCCTCCGGCGAAATGCGCAACTTCCCCATTGAATGCATTGCCAGCGTTGGCCAGGTGGGCAACATTGACCACGAAAATGTAAACATTGGTAAAGCCGGCCGCAAGCGCCACATGGGCTGGAGGCCCACCGTACGCGGCAGCGTTATGAACCCGGTAGACCACCCCCACGGCGGCGGCGAGGGCAAGAGCCCGGTTGGGCGCCCCGGCCCTGTAACCCCCTGGGGCAAGCCTGCCCTTGGGTACAAGACCCGCAAAAACAAAAACCGCAGCGACAAATTTATTGTTAAGCGTGCGAAGTAAGGAGGAGAGCAGAAATGGGCAGAAGTATTAAAAAGGGACCTTACGTTCAGGAAGCGCTCCTGAAGCGCGTTCTGGCAATGAATGAAACCAATGAAAAGCGCGTTCTGAAAACCTGGAGCCGCGCTTCCACCATTTTCCCCGATTTTGTGGGCCATACCTTTGCGGTGCACGACGGCCGCAAGCATGTGCCGGTGTATGTTACCGAAGACATGGTAGGCCACAAGCTGGGTGAATTTGCACCCACACGCACCTACAAAGGCCACGCCGGCTCCAAAACATCCGGCAAGTAATTTAGGGAGAGGAGAACACAACAATGGAAGAAATGCAAGCAGCACGGGCGAAGCTCAGTTACGCGCGCATCTCGCCCCGCAAAGTCTCGGTGGTCCTCGACCTTATCCGCAACCAGCCGGTCGATAAAGCACTGGGTATTCTGCAATACACCCCCAAGGCGGCCTCCGAACTTCTGTACAAGCTTGTGAAGTCTGCCGCGGCAAACGCCGAGAACAACCACAATTTAGACAAAGCAAGCCTTTATGTCGCCGAATGCTTTGTTAGCCCTGGCCCCACCCTGAAGCGCATTCAGCCGAAGGACCACGGCAAGGCATTCCGAATCCTCAAGAGAACCAGCCACATTACGGTGGTTCTTAAAGAGAAGCAAGCATAAAGGAGGGAAAATAATGGGTCAAAAAGTAAACCCCAACGGGCTGCGCGTGGGCGTTATCCGCGATTGGAACAGCCGCTGGTTTGTAGACAAGAAAGACTTTGGCGATACCCTTGTGGAAGACAGCAAAATTCGCAAGGCATTGAAAAAACGCCTGTACAGCGCCGGTGTTCCCAAAATTGAGATTGAGCGCACCATTGATCCCGCCACCAGCGCCCCCAAGGTAAAAGTGAACGTATTTTGCGCCAAGCCCGGCATGGTAATTGGCCGCGGCGGCACCGAAATTGATAAAATTCGCCTGGACGTAGAAAAAATGATTGGCAAAAGCGTAAACCTGAACATTGTTGAGGTGAAAAGCGCCGACACCAACGCCCAGCTGGTGGCCGAAAACATTGCCCAGCAGCTGGAACGCCGCATTGCCTTCCGCCGCGCCATGAAGCAGTCTATCGGCCGCGCCATGCGCTTCGGGGCAAAGGGCATTAAAATTCAGGTGGGCGGCCGTTTGAACGGCGCCGACATTGCCCGCAGTGAGCACTACCACGAGGGCACCATTCCGCTGCAAACCCTGCGCGCCGACATTGACTACGGCTTTGCCGAGGCCGATACCACCTACGGCAAAATTGGCGTAAAGGTTTGGATTTACAAGGGCGAAGTGCTGAAGGGCACCAAGCCTGCTGATGAGACTGCGCGCCCCCCCCGCCGCGACGACCGCGCCCCCCGCAACAATAACAACCGCGGGCCGCGCAGCAACGACCGGCCCCAGCAGCGCAGAGAAGGAGGCAACCGCTAATGTTAATGCCTAAACGCGTAAAATTCCGCCGGCAGCAACGCGGACGCATGAAGGGCGTTGCAAGCCGCGGCAATACGGTAAGCCAGGGCCAGTTTGGCATTGTGGCTTTAGAGCCCGCCTGGATTACCTCCAACCAAATTGAGGCCGCCCGTATTGCCATGACCCGCTACATTAAGCGTGGCGGTAAGGTATGGATTAAAATTTTCCCCGACAAGCCGGTAACCGAGAAGCCCGCCGAAACCCGCATGGGCAGCGGCAAGGGCAGCCCCGAGTACTGGGTGGCGGTGGTAAAGCCCGGCCGTGTTTTGTTTGAACTGGCCGACGTAAGCGAAGAAATTGCCCGCGAGGCCCTGCGCCTTGCAAGCCACAAGCTGCCGATTAAAACAAAGTTTGTGAAAAGGGAAGACGAGAAGGGCGGTGAAGCATAATGAAAGCAGCAGAACTGCGCGATATGAAGACGCTGGAGTTGACCAAGAAATTGGCCGATTTGAAGCAGGAGCTGTTTAACCTGCGCTTTCAACATGCCATCAACCAGCTGGACAACCCGCAGCGCCTTGTGGTTGTAAAACGGGAAATTGCCCGGGTTAAAACCGTAATGACCGAGCAGGCCCTTGCCGCCGGCACCGATAAGGTGGAAGCGGCGGAAAAATCTGAAAAAGCGAAGAAGGCCGACAAGGCCGTCGAAGCTGATAAATAAGAGGAGGGAAGACGATGGAGCAGCGCAACTTAAGAAAAACAAGAACCGGCACCGTTGTGTCGGACAAGATGGACAAAACCATCGTGGTGGCTGTGAAAGACAGCGTTAAACACCCTCTGTACAAAAAAATTATGAAGCGCACCGTGAAGTTTAAAGCACACGATGAGAACAACGAGTGCGGCATTGGCGACCGCGTTACCATTATGGAAACCCGGCCAATTTCCAAAGACAAGCGCTGGAGGCTTGTTAAAATCGTAGAGAAGGCGAAATAATTTTCGACATCTCTTTATGAAGGAGGACCCTGAGAATGGTTCAAATGCAAACACGTCTCAAGGTTGCCGACAACACCGGTGCGAAGGAATTGATGTGCATTCGTGTGCTGGGCGGCAGCCGTAAGAGATACGCCGGTATTGGCGACGTAATTGTGGCGTCTGTAAAAAAGAGCGCCCCGAACAGCGGCGTTAAAAAGGGCGATGTTGTGCGGGCTGTTATTGTACGCAGCAAACATGGCCTGCGCCGCGACGACGGCAGCTACATTCGTTTCGACGAAAATGCCGCTGTACTGATTAAAGACGACAAAAACCCGAGAGGCACCCGTATCTTTGGGCCGGTTGCGCGCGAACTTCGCGAGCACGGTTACCTGAAGATTCTGTCGCTTGCTCCGGAATCGCTGTAAGGGGGTTGCTAGAACTATGAATCAAAAAGTTCATGTTAAAACCGGCGACGCCGTGCTTGTTATCAGCGGGAAAGACCGCGGCAAAGAAGGCAAGGTGCTGGCCGTAAGCCCTAAAGAGGGCAAAGTAATTGTAGAGGGCCTTAACATGGTAACCAAACATGTAAAGCCCCGCCGCCAGGGCGAGCAGGGTGGTATTGTGCAGGCCGAAAGCGCCGTGTACGCCTCTAAGGTAATGCCCATTTGCCCCAAATGCAAAAAGGCCACCCGTGTGGGCCACAGCATTGACAAAGACGGCAACAAAACCCGCGTATGCAAACACTGCAACGCCACACTGTAAAGAAGGAGGATGCGACTATGCCAAGAATGAAAGACAAATATGTGAATGAGATCGCACCTGCTTTGATGAAGAACTTCGGCTACAAAAGCGTTATGCAGGTGCCGAAGCTTGAAAAAGTTGTGGTGAACATTGGCTGCGGCGAAGCAAGGGAAAACCCGAAGCTTATGGATGCTGTTCTGGCCGACCTTGCGACCATTACCGGCCAGAAGGCCGTGGTTTGCAAAGCCAAAAAAAGCGTTGCCAACTTTAAACTGCGCGAAGGCATGCCCATTGGCGCAAAAGTTACCCTGCGCGGCAGCAAAATGTATGAATTTGTAGACCGCCTTTTCTCGGTTGCCTTCCCCCGCGTGCGCGACTTCCGCGGCATTAACGGAAACAGCTTCGACGGGCGCGGCAACTACAGCGTGGGAATTAAGGAACAGCTTATTTTCCCCGAGATTGATTATGAAAAAATCGATGCCATTCGCGGCATGGATATTTCGTTTGTAACCAGCGCAAAAACCGATGAAGAAGCAAAAGAGCTGCTGAAGCTGTTCGGCGCTCCCTTTGCAAATTAAAGGAGGGAAACACGCGTGGCAAAAACAAGTATGATCATCCGCTCCAAGCGCCCGGCCAAGTTCTCTACCCGCCAGCACAACCGCTGCAAAATTTGCGGCCGCCCGCATGCCTACCTTCGCAAATACGGTGTTTGCCGTATCTGCTTCCGCAACTTTGCCTACAAGGGCGAAATTCCGGGAGTTCGCAAGGCAAGCTGGTAATTTTACAAACCAAAGTAATTCAATCTTAATTTAGGAGGTTTATGGCATGCATATTACCGACCCCATTGCCGATTTGTTGACCCGTATTCGGAACGCAAGCAATGCCAAACACCCCAATGTTGATATTCCTGCCTCTAACATGAAAAAGGCCATTGGCCAAATTCTGGTAGAAGAGGGCTATGTAAAAAGCATGCAGGTAATTGAAGACAAGAAGCAGGGTGTTATTCGCATTACCTTAAAATACGGCGAAAGCGGCGCTCCGGTTATTTCGGGGCTGCGCCGGGTAAGCAAGCCCGGTTTGCGTATTTATTCCAACAGCGAAGAGATGCCGAAGGTTATGAAAGGCCTTGGCACTGCAATTATTTCCACCTCTAAAGGCGTTATGACGGACAAAACGGCCCGCAAAGAAAACGTGGGCGGCGAAGTTCTTGCCTTTGTGTGGTAAAGAAAGGGGCTTACTGGACTATGTCGAGAATTGGAAGAAAACCCATCGTCATTCCCGCAGGCGTTGAAGTAAAGCTGGATGGCAACAACGTTTCTGTAAAGGGCCCCAAGGGCACCCTGAATTCCACTGTTCACCCCATGATGAAGGTTGAGATGGAGGGTGGCCAGGTAGTGGTGTCCCGCCCGAATGACAGCAAGGATGCGCGCAGCCTGCACGGCCTTTCCCGCACCATTATTCAGAATATGGTAGACGGCGTAAACGCAGGCTTTAAAAAGGAACTGGAAATTCAGGGCATTGGTTACCGCGCCCAGAAGCAGGGCAAAAGCCTGGTGATGAACCTTGGCTATTCCCACCAGGTTATTATGGACGAAGTGGACGGCATTACCATTGATGTGCCGGAACCCACCAAAATTGTGGTAAATGGCATTGACAAACAGCGCGTTGGCCAGTTTGCCGCCGAAGTTCGCGAGAAACGCCCGCCGGAACCCTACAAAGGCAAAGGAATTCGCTATGTTGGCGAGTTTGTAATTCGCAAAGAGGGTAAAACCGGTAAGGGCAAATAACGGAAGGAGTGAGAGCAAATGGTTAATAAACCCGATAAAAATACGGCAAGGCTTCGCCGCCACCGCCGTGTTCGCGGCAAAATCTCCGGTACGCCGGAATATCCAAGGCTTGATGTGTTCCGCTCCTCCAAACACATCTATGCGCAAATTATTGACGACGTTTCCGGCAAAACACTGGTTGCCGCCTCCACCCTCGACAAAGAGTTCGATGGGTACGGCGGGAACATTGAGGCCGCCAACAAGGTTGGCAAGGCCATTGCCGAAAAAGCCCTCAAGCAGGGCATTGAAAAGGTTGTTTTTGACCGCGGCGGCTTTGTATACCACGGCCGTGTAAAAGCTTTGGCAGAAGGCGCCCGCGAGGGCGGCCTGAAGCTGTAAGGAGGATACGAATGGAAATTTTGGACGCAAGTACCATGGATTTACAGGAAAAAGTGGTTTCCATCAACCGCGTTTCCAAAACCGTTAAGGGCGGCCGTATCTTCAAGTTTGCTGCACTGGTTGTAGTGGGCGACGGCGCGGGCATTGTGGGCTTTGGCATTGGCAAGGCCGGCGAAGTTCCCGAAGCCATCCGCAAGGGCATTGAAGATGCGAAGAAGAATTTGATCCGCGTTTCCCTCAGGGGCACCACCATTCCCCACGAAACCGTTGGGGCCTTTGGTGCGGGCAGGGTTCTGCTTCGCCCGGCTGCCCCCGGTACCGGCGTTATTGCCGGCGGTGCCGTTCGTGCCGTTGTAGAAGCGGCCGGCATCAAAGATATTCGTACCAAATGCCTGCGCTCTAACAACCCCATTAATGTGGTTACCGCCACCATTAACGGTTTGCAGGGCTTGGCCAGCGCCGAACAGGTTGCCGCAAAACGCGGCAAAACGGTGCAGGAAATTTTAGCGTAAAGGAGGCCACCTCTAATGGCAGAAGAGAAAAAAACCACCGCCGCCGAGGAAACAGCCTCTGGCGCGAAAAAACCCGCAGCGGCTAAAAAGCCCGCGGCGGAAAAGAAGCCTGCGGCTAAAAAACCCGCGGCGGAAAAGAAACCCGCCGCAGAGAAAAAGACCGCGGCCCCAAAAACCGGCGAGGCCAAAAAGCCCGCCAAAGCCAAAGAAGAAACCGCCCAAAAGGCGGAAGCTGTTAAAAAGGCAACCCTGAAGAAGGAGCCGCTGGTGGTAAGCAGCCCCAAAGCTGCCGCAAAGGAAGAAAAGCTGAAGAAGGGCACCGTAAAGGTTACCCTTAAAAAAGCGCTTACCGGCCGCACCAAGCTGCAAATTGCAGTTGCAAACAGCCTTGGCCTGAAACACGTGGGGGATGTTTCGGTTCAACCCGAAAACGCCGCCACCAATGGAAAAATTGCGAAAATCGCGTTCTTATTAGCGGTAACAAAAGCGTAAGGAGGTGCATTGCATTGAAGCTTCATGAACTTAGCCCCGCTCCCGGCTCTAACGTGCCGGCAAAGCGCAAAGGCCGCGGCCATGGCAGCGGAAACGGCAAAACTGCCGGTTACGGCCACAAGGGCCAGAAGGCACGTTCCGGTTCTAAAAAAGCCGGGTTTGAAGGCGGCCAAATGCCGTTGCAGCGCCGTTTGCCCAAGCGTGGGTTTAACAATATTTTTGCCACCAACTACGCAATAGTTAAGGTAGGCGACCTGGAGGCTTTTGGCGCGGGCAGTGTTGTAGATACCGAAGCGCTGCTTGAAAAAGGCCTTATTAAGAAAGCGCTGGACGGTGTAAAAGTACTTGGCGATGGAGAGCTCTCCAAAGCATTGACTGTAAAGCTTGCCGCCTATTCCGCTTCCGCGAAGGACAAAATTGAAAAGGCAGGCGGAAAGGCAGAGGTGATTTGAAATGTTTTCTACATTTCGTAACGCGTGGAAGATCCCCGATCTTCGCAAGCGTATTCTATACACCCTGTTGATTCTTGTTATTTTTCGGCTGGGCATTGCGCTTCGCGTGCCTTTTGTGGATGTTTCGGTTATGCAAGGCCTTGTAAACCAAAGCAGCGGCGACATGCTGGGCTTTGTAGACTTTATGACGGGCGGCGCATTTTCCAGCGGTTCTTTGTTTGCACTGGGCGTACAGCCCTACATCAACTCCACCATCATTATGCAGCTTGTGGCAGTTGCCATTCCGGCCCTTGAGCGCATGCGCAAGGAAGGTCCCGAGGGCGAGCGCAAGTTTAACCGCCTCAGCCGCTATGTGGGCGCGGGCCTTGGTGTGGTGCTGGGCATTGGTTACTACTTTATTGTGCGCAACCAGGGCGGCCTGCGGTATGCTTCCGGCAGCGCCCTTTGGGCCCAGGTGTTCGTTGCCTTTGTTATTGTAATGTGCTTTGTGGCGGGCAGCGTTCTGCTGATGTGGATGGGTGAACAAATTGACCAGAAGGGCATTGGCAACGGTATTTCGCTGATTATCTTCACCGGTATCATCTCCCGCTGGAGCGGCATTGTTACCGAGGTTAAGGGTTACCTTGAGCAGGCGGCCGCAGGCCAGCCGAGCTTCTACGTTTGGCTGCCCATCTTCTTTTTGCTGGCCGTTGCGGCAGTGGTGATGGTAATTGTGCTCAACGTAGCCGAAACCCGCATTAAGGTTCAGTATGGCAAAAAGGTAGTGGGCCGCAAAATGTACGGCGGCCAAAGCAGCCACATTCCCATTAAGGTAAACATGAGCGGCGTTATGCCCATCATTTTTGCTTCGGCGCTCACCTCCATTCCCGCCACCATTCTGAACTTCTTCAGCATTTCCCCCACCGAGCACCCCATTTGGTACAGCATTTTAAGCTCGCTTAGCTACCGTGGCGCCATTTACGCCATTATTTATGGTTTGCTCATTATTGCCTTCAACTATTTTTATGTGGCAATTACCTACAACCCAATCGAAATTGCAAACAACCTGAAAAAGAACAACGGTTCCATTCCGGGCATTCGCCCAGGCAAACCCACCAGCGACTATGTTGCGCGGGTAATTCGCCGGGTAACCCTTATTGGCGCCGTGTTTCTGGTGGTGGTGGCCATTGGCCCCATTATCCTTGGCAACATTTCCGGCATCAGTATCCAACTGGGCGGTACCTCGCTGCTTATTGTGGTGGGCGTTGCGCTGGATACATCCCGCAGCCTTGAAAGCTTTATGCTGATGAGGCACCATAAAGGCTTTATGTAACAAATTTTGTTGCACAAAGCACAGTACGGATGGGGGATACGCAATATGAAATTGATTTTATTGGGTGCACCTGGCGCCGGCAAGGGTACGCAGGCGGAAATTATTTGCGACAGCTACCACATACCGGCCCTCTCTACCGGCAACATTTTGCGGGAGGCGGTAAAAAACGCCACGCAAACCGGCCTTGAGGCCAAAAGCTACATGGACGCGGGTTCGCTTGTGCCCGACGATGTAATCATTCGCGTGATACGCGAAAGGATGCAGCAGCCGGACGCAGCAAACGGCTTCATTCTGGACGGGGTTCCCCGCACAGTGGCCCAGGCCGAGGCGCTGGAGAAAATGGGCGTTGACATCGACCTTGTGATTAACCTGCACGTAACCGATGAAGACATTGTGCGCCGCCTTTCCGGCCGCCGCGTCTGCGAAAGCTGCGGGGCTTCTTACCATACGGTATACAAGCCCAGCAAGCAGCCCGATGTGTGCGACCGCTGCGGCGGGCGGCTTATCATTCGCAAGGATGACGAGCCGGAAACCATTTTGGCCCGCCTTGCAACCTACCACGACCAAACCGAGCCCCTGATTGACTTTTACAGGCAGCGGGGCAAGCTTGCGGATGTGGAAGGGGCCGAGGAGCTGGCCGAAACCACCGCCCGTGTTGCCAAAGCATTGGAGGCCCTGGCGTGATTCAAATTAAAACAGCAAAAGAAATTGAAAAGATGCGAAAAGCCTGCAAAATATCGGCGGGTGCGCTAGCGGCCGGCGGCAAAGCCGTAAAGCCGGGGGCCACCACGGCCGATATTGACAAGGCGGTTTACGATTATATTGTAAGCCACGGTGCAAAGCCAAACTTTAAGGGCTATGGCGGGTTTCCCGGCAGCGCCTGCGTTTCGGTAAACGACACCGTGATTCACGGAATTCCTTCCCGCGATATTGTGCTAAAGGAAGGCGATATTGTTTCCATTGATACCGGCGCCGTCATCAACGGCTTTAACGGAGACAACGCCTACACCTTTTGCTGCGGCGAGGTAAGCGAAGAGGCCAAACGGCTTTTGGAGGTTACCGAAGAGTCCCTGCATAAGGGCATTGCGGCGGCGGTGGCCGGCGGGCAGGTGGGCGACATTGGACACGCGGTGCAAACCGTGGTGGAGGATGCCGGTTTCAGCGTGGTTCGCAGCTATGTGGGGCATGGCGTGGGGCGCGAGCTTCACGAAGACCCCGAGGTTCCAAATTTTGGGCGTGCCGGCCATGGGGCCCGCCTGCTGCCGGGTATGATACTTGCCATTGAGCCCATGGTGAACGAGAAGAGCTTCAATGTGCGGGTTCTGCCCGACAAATGGACGGTTAAAACCGTTGACGGCGGCCTTTCAGCCCATTTTGAACACACCATAGTAATTACCAAAGACGGCCCGGTAATACTTACACAGCTGTAAACGGTGGTGCTCATGGAATTGATAAAGGGGCAGGTAGTTGCCAGCCGCGCCGGGCGCGATGTGGCGCGGTTTTACATGGTGGTTGCCGTAGAGGGCGACAGGGTGCTGCTGGCAAACGGCGGCAAACGCCCGCTGGCGCAGCCAAAAGCCAAAAATATTCGCCACATAAACCCCACCACCCACATATTGGGCGCGGGGCAGGCGGATACCGACCAACAATTAAGAGCAGCCCTGGCGGCGTACAGCGCAAACCCTGGGGCCAAAACGCGAGGAGGATAGAGCTTGTCAAAAGAAGATGTAATTGAAGTGGAGGGCACTGTAATTGAAGCAATGCCAAACGCCATGTTCAAGGTGGAAATTCAAGGCGGGCACCAGTTGCTTGCGCACATTTCCGGCAAGCTGCGAATGAACTTTATCCGCATTCTGCCCGGCGACAAGGTTACCCTGGAAATGTCGCCCTACGATTTAACCAAGGGCCGCATTACATGGCGCTCGAAATAGTAGCTGCAAACACCGTTTTGCACAGCAAAGGAGGCAACACGCATGAAAGTCAAACCTTCGGTAAAGCCGATCTGCGAGAAATGCAAGGTAATTAAACGCAAAGGCAAGGTCATGGTGATCTGCCAAAACCCGAAGCACAAGCAGCGTCAGGGTTAAGGGTTAAGTTAAAGGCGTGCTTTTGAAACAGTTCAAAAGCAGTGGCCTTATACTAATTCCAATTTAAAAGCAGCGCTTTTAAAAGGGAACGGCGGCACGGCTGCCGGAAAGCCGTACAGCAGCAGGGGCAGGCCTGCCCGCTGCAGGGTTCGGCTGGGCAAACAGCGGTTTGCCTAAGAATTGGTACAATAACCCAAAGAATTTGTTTGCCCGCCGGCAACGTCCCGCCGGCCACGCAAGCTTTGCCGGCCAGCCACTGGCGGCGCATACTAAAAGGGACGCAACCAAATCAGGAGGTGTACATACAGCATGGCACGTATTGCCGGAATTGACCTGCCGCGCGAAAAGCGTGTGGAAATTGGCCTTACCTACATCTATGGCATTGGCCGCTCCACCGCCGCCCAAATTCTTGCTGAAACGGGCATTAGCCCCGACACACGCATTAAGGATTTAACCTTGGACGAAGAGGGCAAAATTCGCGAATTTATTGAACATCATCTCACCGTAGAAGGCGACCTTCGCCGCAACGTGGCTTTAGACATTAAACGCCTTACCGAAATTCAGTGCTACCGTGGCGTTCGGCACCGCAAGGGGCTGCCCGTACGCGGCCAGCGCACCAAAACCAACGCGCGCACCCGCAAAGGGCCCAAGCGCACGGTCGCGAACAAGAAGAAATAAGGGAGGATAATAATGGCTACAAAAGCTGCAACTAAAAAAACGGCCACCCGTTCCAAACGCCGCGAGCGCAAAAATATAGAGCGTGGCGCAGCCCATATTCAGTCCACTTTCAACAACACCATTGTTACCATTACCGATGTGCAGGGCAATGCAATTAGCTGGGCTTCCTCCGGCGGCCTTGGCTTCCGCGGTTCCCGCAAGTCTACCCCGTTTGCGGCGCAAACAGCTGCCGAAACAGCTGCCAAAGCTGCGATGGAGCATGGTATGAAAAGTGTTGAAGTATATGTAAAGGGCCCCGGCGCAGGCCGCGAAGCCGCCATTCGCGCTTTGCAGGCCACCGGCCTTGAAGTAAATATGATTAAAGACGTTACCCCTGTGCCCCACAATGGCTGCCGCCCGCCCAAGCGCCGCCGCATTTAGTGTAGAAGGAGGAGAGATTACTTATGGCAAGATATACAGGTGCCGTGTGCCGGCAATGCCGCCGCGAAAGCCAGAAATTATTTTTAAAAGGGGACCGCTGCTATTCGGAAAAATGCGCAATGTCCCGCCGCGCCTTTGCCCCCGGCCAGCACGGCCAAACCCAGCTGCGCAAAAAAGTGTCTGAATATGGCATGCAGCTGCGCGCCAAACAAAAAGCCAAACGGTATTACGGCGTACTGGAAAGCCAGTTTGCAAAATACTTTGAAATTGCCGAGCGCAAAACCGGCATTACCGGTGAAAACCTGCTTCGCATTTTGGAAACCCGCCTTGACAATGTGGTGTACCGCGCCGGCTTTGCAATGAGCCGCAAGGAAGCCCGCCAGCTGGTAAACCACCGCCACTTTGAGGTAAACGGCCAAACGGTTGACATTCCCTCTTTCCTGGTGAAGGAAGGCGACAAGATTTCCGCAAAAAGCACCGATTCTGTTAAGCTGAAGGAAAGCAACGAAAAGAACGCTTCCCGCCCTGTGCCCACCTGGATGAGCAAGGACAGCGAAAAGATGAGCGTTGCCATCAGCAAAATGCCCGAGCGCGCCGATATTGACTTTGATATCGAAGAGCATCTTATTGTTGAGCTGTACTCTAAATAACCCGTTTGTCAGGATTGTTTGTTTGACAATATGGAAAGCCTTCCCTTCTGCTGTAAAGCGGCTTTGGCGGCTTTGCAGTGCAGGTTGGTTTTTTTCCCAAAAGCAGCGGGACGCCGCTGCCGAAAGGGAAGCGCATTGCGTTGCGGCGCGGCTTTTAGAGTTGGTGCTGCGCACATGCGCTTCTTAAAAAGGAGGGTTTAATATGATGGAGATAGAACGCCCAAGAATTGTTACCACCCAGCTTTCTCCCGACGGCCGCCAGGGCACCTTTGTGGTAGAGCCGCTGGAGCGGGGCTTTGGCACAACTCTTGGAAACAGCTTACGCAGAATTTTGCTTTCTTCGCTGCCCGGTGTAGCGATTACCAATATTAAAATTGACGGCGTTTTGCACGAGTTTTCTACCATAGAAGGCGTAAAGGAAGACGTTACCGAAATTGTTTTGAACATTAAGGGCGTCAACGCAAAGCTTTATACCGATGGCCCGAAAACCGTGCGCATTGAGGCAACCGGCGAAGGCGAGGTTACCGCCGGCAGCATTCAGCAGGACGCCGACATTGAAATTTTGAACCCGGAAATGCACATTGCAACCCTTGCCGAAAACGCCCGCCTTATTATGGAGCTTACCTTCGATAAGGGGCGCGGCTATGTGCCGGCCGAGCGCAACAAGCGCAACGCCGACGAGGTGGGCATTGGCTCTGTTCCGGTAGACAGCATTTATACCCCGGTATTAAAGGTGAACTACAGTGTGGAAAACACCCGTGTAGGCCAAATTACCGACTATGACAAGCTGTCTATTTCGGTGTGGACCCACGGCACCCTGAGCGCCAAGGAAGCGGTAAGCCTTGCCGCCCGCATTATGACCGAGCACCTTAATTTGTTTGTGAACCTTTCGGAGGATGCGAAGGACGCGGAAATTATGGTGGTGAAGGACGACCGCGGCAAAGAGCACGCCCTGGAAATGACCATTGAGGAGCTGGACCTGAGCGTGCGCAGCTTTAACTGCCTGAAACGCGCCGGCATCAACACCGTGGAAGATTTGGTCAGCAAAACCGAAGACGAAATGATGAAGGTACGCAACCTGGGCCGCAAAAGCCTGGAAGAAGTAATTGAAAAACTGCACTCTTTGGGCTTTAGCCTTGTAAACGAGGACGAGTAGTTTTTTAGGCGGAAACGCCCTGCGGCAAAGAAGCACCCGCTTTCTTTTGCCGCCGTTTGAAAAAACAACAATAGAAAATTGTTGTTTTTTCAAAAGTTGAACCACGGGGCTGCCCCAGGGGCAAGGCCCATATATATTGCAAGGGCGTTAACACTGTTGCAGTGGCCCTTTATAGTAAAGGAGTGGACAAGATGCCTGGAACCAGAAAGCTTGGCAGAACAAGCGACCATCGCAAGGCGATGATGCGTGCCATGGTTACCTATCTGTTTGAAAACGGCAAAATTGAAACCACCGTTACCCGTGCCAAAGAAGTGCGCGCAATGGCGGAAAAAATGGTTACGCTTGGCAAAAACGACGATTTGCATTCCAAACGGCAGGTGTTCTCTTACATCACCAAAGAAACCGTTGCCAAAAAGGTAATTGATGAAGTGGCCCCCAAATATGCCGACCGCACCGGTGGGTATACCCGCATCATCAAAACCGGCCTTCGCCGCGGCGACGCCGCCCCCATGGCGGTAATTGAGCTGGTATAAGCCAAACCCGTACAAGCAAAGCCCCCGCTTTTGGCGGGGGCTTTTTGCATACATAAAAAGAGAGAGGCCATGTTGTTATTGGCCGGCTGTAAAAACAGGGCCCTTTGCCCGCGCCCTGCAATGCCAACATAGCACAGCTGAAGAACCCTGTTCCATGCCATTGGTTTCCCAAAAGCGCCCCAAACCCAAAGAATAAAATACAAAAAGTATATATATGGAATAAATCTACAGGAAAAGCCCCACCAAGTCGGAATCGGTGTCAAAAACCAGGCGGTAGGTTATAGAGGTTTTTTCATATTTGGCGGTAAGCAGCACCACGGCATACTCAACGCCGCTGTCCTCTTTGGTGCCAAGCAGCTGGGTTTTGGTGTACTCCTGAAAAGCGCCGGTTTTTTCAAAAATAGGGGTGAACTGGCTTGCCCAGCTTTCGTCGGTAAGGCTTGCCCGGTAAACCTCTTTAAAATGGGCGGTAACCGCACTGTAGTTTTTTGCGTTCAAATCGTCCAGCACCGTTTCGGCCTTTGTGGTAAGGGCTTCGCCGTCGGCCCAGGCGGGCAGGGGCAGGCTGCCGCTGCCGCAGCCCGCCAACAAAACCATGCACAGCAGCAGGGCGCCGGCAAAGCCCGCAAATTTATAAAGGGTTGTTTTCATGGGGTGCACTCTCCGTTTCCTTTTTTTCAAGCGTTCCAACAACGGCAATGTATACAAGCAGGCCCAGGGCAAAAAGCCCCACAAAGGCCTCTATGGCATATACGCCAAGCCCCGCCAGGGTAAAAAGGCCAAGGGGCGCGTCCAACGCGGTGTGCACCAAAATGGCGCACACCAGCGGCCACGGGCTTTTTTTGCGAAGACTTTGCAGCACCATTACTGAAAGGCCGGTGTGAATAACAAGGGTAAACAGCCGTTCCAGCCCCGCCAAAAAAATTTGCGCCGGGCCCGCCAAAACAAGCACGCCGGGGTTGGAAAACAAAACAACAAGGTAAGAAAGGCCAACAAGCAAAAGGGCCTCGATGCCGCCGTGGCCAAGGCCGTGGGCCACCCCAAACCGCCAGGCGGTGGTTTTGCCCATAAACAGCCGCATTACAATATAACGGCCGGCCTCTTCGAACAAAGCGGCGCTCAGGCCAAGGGCCAGTGAATAAACGGCCGGGTGCTGCACGCTGAAAAACGCAAACCAGGCCTGGCTTTGCAGCAGGGCCAGCAGGGGAAGGCGGGTGGCAAGCTGAAAAACCGCTAAGGTGGCGGCGCCCAGCAAAAAGGGCTTTACAAGCCCCTGTCGTTTTGCCGCAAAAACAACAAGGGCACCCAGCGGAATTCCAAAGGTAACCAGCAATACAAAGCCAATGGCAGGGTAGGGCATGTTATACACCTCCTTTCGGCATAAAAAGCGTTTTTACAGGTCTGAAAAGATACGGCGCCCCCTGGTGTTGAGAAGGGCAATGGTGCCCGCGTTCAACGCGCCCAGCAGCAGGCAGGCCAATGCGCAAAACCACAAAAAGCCGAGGTGCAAGGTTAGAAAAAACAGCCCGGCCAGCAGCGCCAGGGTTACGGCTGAAAGAAGAAACGCGAAAAGAACGCTGCCGCTTTGTTTGATGACAATGGTTTCGTTTTCCGCATCCATGCGGGGAAAAAGCAGGTTGATGAACACACCCGAAAGGGAGGTAAAGCTGCTGAGCAAAAGCAGCACCAAAAGCGAAGCCGCCACCTCAAGGGGGGGCAGGGCAAACGCAACCCCCAAAAGCGGCAGCGAAACAAGAATGGTGCCGCCGGAAAGCAGCAGGTTAAACCCGGCCTTGGCGGCAAAAATGCGCCCGGTGCCAAGGGGGGCCTCCTTTAAAATCCACAGGGTTTTGCCCTCCAGGCTGATGGAGACCGACGAAATGCAGATGGTGCCCACCAAAAAGGCCATGGCGGCAAGCAACACGGGGGCAAGGTAGGCGCGCAGCAAATCTCCGCCCTGATTGGCGGGAATCATGCTGAAAAAGCCCTGAATGGTGTTTTTTTGGAAAACGGCAAAAACACTGGCCCCAACAATCAGCACAATGGCAAAGCCGTGGTTCAGCACATAGGCGGGGGTGCCAAAAAACCGCCGGGCTTCTTTTTTAAACAACGCCCCGGTGCTGCTGCCGCCCCGCACGCTTTTCAGCTTATAGTTGCGCCGCATGGCGTGGCTGGCAAGGGCGGTAAGAATGTTTTTGTAAAACAGGCTGAAAACCCACCCCACGGCCACAAAGGGCACAATACACAAAAGCGCCAGCAATACAAGCAGCAAAATATTGGGCTGGGTTACGGCCTGCGCCGCCCAGCCAAGCGGGGGGAAGGCCCCGGCCAGCAGCGCCCGTATGCCCGCCGGGTTTACGGCAATGGCCTGCACGTTGCCGGAAAAGCCGAAGCTGAACACCATAATGCCAAGGAACAAAACAAAGCTGAACAGCACGGTAAACAGGTTTTTAAACCGCAGGCGGGAAACCAGCAGGCTAATGAGGGTGCCAAACACAAGGCACAGCAGGGTGGGTACAAAGGCAAGGAATACCCCAAGCACCAGCAGCAACAGCAGCGCCACAAGGCCGTAGGGCCCGCTGAACACTGTATAGGCAATGCCGGCGGGCAGCAGCATAAGCTCTACCATCAGCAGAATTTCAAGGTACAGGGCCAGAATGCGCGCCATCATAACCGAAAAGGGGGAAAGGGGAAGGCTGAGCACAAGGTCCATGTCTTTGGTAGAGAACAAAACCCCCTGGGAGGCAAACAGGGTGAAAACAAGCGGAAAAGACACCGCCATCATCAGCATTACCATCAGCATAATGTCCAGCCCCTGCACCGGGGCCAGCAGGGCGGCCAGCATAAAGGAATAAACGCCCGAAATATACACCATTAAAAAGGAAATAAGCAGCAGGGCCCCAATGCCGGAGGCCGCCTTTTTTTTGTTGCGCCGCCCAATGTTGGCGGAGGTAAGCAGCAGGCTTTTGAAGCTGAGCCCCAAAAGGGCAAGAAAGGGTTTCATTGTGGCGCCACCTCTTCCTGCTTTTCCGCCTCCAGCTCCAAAAAGACATGCTCTAAAGAAGAATTGCCCACAATGGCGGCGGTGGGCCCGGCTTCCACAAGGCGGCCGCCCTTGATGATGGCAATTTTATGGCACAGCTTTTCCGCCACCTCCAGCACATGGGTAGAGAAAAACACGGCGCCGCCGCTTTGGCAAAGCTGGTGCATAAACTCTTTCATTTGAAAGGCAGCCTTCGGGTCCAGCCCTACAAAGGGCTCGTCCAGAATAAGCAGCTTCGGCTCCCGAATGAAGGCTGAAATAAGGGCCAGCTTTTGCTTCATGCCGTGGGAATAGCTGTTGATGGGGCTGCCAAGGGCCGAGGTAAGCTCAAAGGCATCGGCGTATTTGGCAATCAGGGGCTGGCGCTTTTGCTGGGGAATGCTGTAAATATCGGCAATGAAGGTAAGGTATTTAATGCCGCTTAAAAATTCGTACAAATCGGGGTTGTCGGGCAAAAAGGCGGCGCAGCGCTTGGCGGCAATGGAATCTTTCACAATGTTGTGGCCGTCAATGGTTATGGTGCCGCCGTTAAAGCCCATAACCCCCGCCACCGCCCGCAGGGTGGTGGTTTTGCCCGCGCCGTTGTGGCCAATAAAGCCGTAAATTTCGCCCGGGGCCACCTGCAGCGAAAGGTCGTCTACCGCCAGCTTGCCGCCGGGGTAGGTTTTGGTAAGGTGTTCAATGTTCAGCATGAGAATCCTCCTGAGTGGTTGGGTTTATTTTTTTGAAAATAAAATAGGAATAAGCGGCGGGCACAAGGGCGGCGCAAACGGCGCTGCCCACCGTTGCCCACACCGCCAAAGTGCCGGGTAAAAAGGCGGAAATAAGTATAACCAGCCCGGCTGCGCAAAAAACAATGCCGCCAAACCGGTGGGTTTTGCGCCAAACCTCGGGGTTTGCAAGCGCCCAGGGGGTTTTTATGCCAAAAAAGTAGTTGGGCCGTATTTGCGGCATATAGTTGCCCAGCACCACCATTAACAGCCCCACCATCAGCAGCACAAAAAAGCCGATGGGCAAATGCAGGCCAAGGGCGTACAGGCTGGCAAACCAGCCCACAAAAATAAGCAGCAGCGTTACGGCAACGGCCAGCGCACTATAGGCCTTTGCGTGGTTTTTATAGTTGGCATAGCGGGGGTCCAGCCGGGGCATAAACCGCAAAAAAACAAGCAGCGCCAGCGGCAGGGCCGCCAGCAGCAGGTTTGCAATTTTTGGGCCCCAATTGTCTGGTTGGCTGGCTGTGCCCCAATGTATGGGTACAACCGCGGGAAGAAAAGGGTATATAACTGCCTGCCCCAGCAGCGAAGCGGTGCTGATAATAGCAAGCACCCAAAACACGCGTTTATTCATGGGGGCCCGCCTCCTCTTGTGTAAAATTGTAAAACCAGGCAAGCAGCTCCTGAAAAACGGTGGTGTTCAGGCTGTATACAATGCTTTGGCCGCGCCGTGTGTCCAGCACAAGGCCAGAGGCTTTGAGGGTGGAAAGGTGGTGGCTAATGGAAGGGGCGGTAATGCTGAAATGGGCGGCAATTTGCCCGGCGGTCATATCCCCCTCTTTTGAAAGCAGTTCCAGAATTTTTCTGCGGGTTTGGTCCCCCAGTGCCTTAAACACGGTTCCTTTCATGGCGGCCCCCTCAGTGGTAAAAGTTTGCCCAGTGGGCGGTGTGTATGGCTGCGGGGCAATTGTGTGAAGGAAGGCGCCCCGGCAAGAAAAGCTGTATGCGGCAAACAATGGCAATATTTAGATGAATTTCTAAATATCAATTATATTGTACTAAAGAAGCAAAACCCCTGTCAAGGGAAACACAAGGCGCCGAAGTTGTAATTTATGGCGCATAAATAGTATAATAAATGCGGCCCGGCAAAAGGCCCGCGGGGCGGCAGGCCGTGCCGGGGCGCTTGCCGGCAAACGAAAATTGGGGCGCGGCATTGCGCGGCAACATACAAAACAGGCCTGTGCCCCAAGGGGCAGGCGCGGCAGGGTGTATACATGTTAATAAGTGTTCAAGCTGTAAGCAAGGCATTTTTAGATGATGTGATACTGGAAAATATTTCCATGGACATCGGCGAAGCCGACCGCATTGGCCTTTTGGGGGTAAATGGGGCGGGCAAAACCACCCTTTTGAATATTATTGCCGGGAACCTTGAGCCAGACAGTGGCAGGGTGGTGCGCGGGCGCAACACCAGCATTGGGTATTTGCGGCAAAACGACGCGCTGAAGGCGGAAAATACCCTGGCTCAGGAGGCGAACAGCGCGTTTGGGCAGGTGCAGCAGCTGCAAAGCCAGATAAAGGCCTGCTATACCAAGCTGGAGCAGGAGCCGGGCAGCAGGGTGCTGCTGGCCGAGCTGGACAGCCTTACCGCCCGCTTTGAAGCGCTGGACGGCTACCACACCGACGACAAAATAAACCGGGTGCTGAACGGCCTTGGCTTTGGCAGCTTCGACCGCGGCACCCTGGTGGGCACCCTTTCGGGCGGCGAAAAGATGCGCTTTGGCATTGCCAAGCTTTTGTTGCAGCAGCCCGATTTGCTGATTTTGGACGAGCCGACCAACCACCTGGATTTTTCCATGCTGGCCTGGCTGGAGGACTACCTTACCACCTACAAGGGGGCGGTGCTGGTGGTAAGCCACGACCGCTATTTTTTGGACGCCATTGCCCGCGACATTTGCGAAATTGAGCGCACCAGGCTTACCCGTTACAGCGGCGGCTATTCCAGCTTTGTGGTGCAAAAGGCCGAGCGGCGGCGCACCGCCCTGCGCGCCTGGGAAAAGCAGCAGGAAGAAATTGCCAAAATGGAAGAATTTGTGCGCAAAAACCTGGCCCGCAGCGCCAGCGCCAGCGGGGTGGGCACCCGGGTGAAGCAGCTGGAAAAAATGGAGCGGCTGGAAAAACCGAAGCCGGAGCCCAAAACCATTGCCCTGCATTTTGCGTATGATGTGGAGCCATTTTCCACCATTTTGCGCTGCGAAAACCTGGGCGTGTATGTGGGGGATACGGCCACCGGCCGCCAGCTGTACAGCGGCATTCAGCTGGAGGTAAAGCGGGGCGAAAAAATTGCATTGGTGGGCATGAACGGGGTGGGGAAATCCACCTTTTTAAAGGCCATACAAAATTTAATTGAGCACCAGGGCCGGGTGCAGTGGGGCGGCAATGTGCGGCTTGGCTATTTCGACCAGGAGCTGGCGGGCCTTGCCATGGAAAGCACCGTGCTGGAGGCGGTGCACAGCCGGTACCCCACCAAAACCGAATACGAAATTCGCAGCGCCCTGGGCAAGCTGCTGCTGGAGGGCGAGGCGGTGTACAAAAAGGTGAAGGAGCTTTCCGGCGCAAACCGCGCCAAGGTGGCCTTTGCCATACTGGAAATGCGGCGGGCCAACGTGCTGCTGCTGGACGAGCCCACCAACCACCTCGATTACCGCGCCAAAGAGGTGCTGGAGGCCGCCCTGCTGAATTTTTCGGGCACGCTGCTGGTGGTAAGCCACGACCGTTATTTTCTGCGCCGGGTGCCCCAGCGCATACTGGAAATGCGCCCTGACGGCTTTGAGGAGTACAACGGCAACTACGATTATTACCTGGAAAAACAACAGCAGGCACAGCAGCTGCAATTGCAGGCCGCCCAGCAGGGCAGGGAAGAAAAAGAAGCGCAGCAGCCGAAGGAAGCGGCGGGCTACCGCAGCAAGCAGCAGCGCGCGCAGGACGCCCAGCGCCGCACCCGCATAGCAACCCTTGAAAAGGAAATGGCGGCGCTGGAGGCAGCGGTGGGGGAGGCAAACGGCCTGCTGGCCACCCCCGAGGTGGCCGCCGACTACCAAAAGCTGGCCGAAATTAGCGCGGCCCTGCACCAAAACACCACCCGGCTGGACAAGGCCATGGAAGAATGGCTTCTGCTTACCGAAGAGGGGTAAAACGCCGGGGCGGCGCAAAAGCCTTTTGCCCCACGGCGGCCCGGCTTTGCGGGTACAGGGCGGGTGTGGGGGCGGCATGAAGGAAGGCAAAACCAGTAGA
>JBKEBR010000161.1:0-2630 GCA_047973285.1 Oscillospiraceae bacterium
CCAAACAGCTTGAAAAAAGCGGCCTGAAAGGAATTGTAAAGGTAACCGATTCCGCCCTGTATGGCATTATTGACGGCTATACACAAGAGGCCGGCGTGCGCAGCCTGGAACGTGTTATTACCCGGTTGCTGAGAAAATGCGCAAAGCCCATTGCCGCCGGTGAGGTTGAAAAAATAACCATAGGGGCGCAGCAGCTGGAAGAATTGCTTGGGCCAAAACGCGTTAAACCTTCGTTTTTCAACAAGGCCAACGCAGTGGGTATTGCCAATGGCCTTGCGTGGACCAGTGTTGGCGGTGAAATACTGCCCATAGAGGTTCTTCTGGTTGAAAATGGCAGCGGCCGGTTAGAGCTTACCGGGTCTCTCGGCGAGGTTATGAAGGAATCGGCCAAGCTTGCCATTACCTATGTCAAAACCAAAGCCAAAGATTTTGGCTACGACCCTTCTGTATTTAAAAATGCCGACATACACATTCATGCCCCGGAGGGTGCCATTCCCAAGGATGGTCCTTCGGCGGGCATAACGCTTACCACAGCGCTCATCTCGTGCCTTTCCGGTTTCCCGGTAAAAAGCGATGTGGCCATGACAGGTGAAATTACTTTACACGGAAATGTTTTGCCCATTGGCGGCCTCAAAGAAAAAAGCATGGCCGCTTACCGCGAGGGCATGAACAAAGTGCTTATTCCAATAGACAACCTGTCTGATTTGTATGATGTGGACGAAGAGGTTAAAAAGAAAATAACCTTTGTGCCTGTTGCTACTTTGGACGAGGCCTTCGAGCATTCTTTGGCAAAGCCTGAAACAAAAAAGAAAAAACCTGCAAAGATAGCCAAAAAAGAGGTGAAAGAGCCGGTACCGCCGGTTTCCAAAGCCCCGCAGCAGGAGATTGTACAATGAGCCCAATAAATTTTGCCAAGGCGGAGTTTGCCTCCGCCTATGGCCTTTCATCACAACTGCCCGCATCGGAACGGCCGGAATTTGTTTTTTCCGGCCGTTCCAATGTTGGGAAATCTTCCCTCATCAACAAGCTTTGCAACCGCAAAAAACTGGCCCGTATTAGCGGCACGCCCGGCAAAACCGCCACCATTAATTTTTATTTGGCGGGAGAGGCCTATTTGGTAGACCTGCCGGGTTATGGATACGCCAAAATAGCCGATTCGGAACGCCGCCGGTGGGACAACCTCATCAACGGCTATTTTGAGTACAAGCAGGGGAGAAATATCTGCCTGCTTGTGCAGCTGCTTGACTGCCGGCATGCCCCTTCCGAAGATGATTTTTCCATGCTTGAATTTTTGCAGCATCATAAAATTCCCTTTGTAGTGGCTTTAACCAAGGCCGACAAATTCAAACCCTCCCAGTATGGCCGCATTGTAGCGGAATTTTCAGAGCTGCTGGAACCCTACAATTGCCAAAAAGTTTTTTTGGTGAGTACCTTAAAAAATACCGGAATTGAGGAATTGGCGGAATATATGAAGAACCCGCCCGAAAACCTTTCGTAAAGGCGTGAGAAAAACGGTATGTCGTATTCCGAATTTGCCTATTGGTATGATGAATTAAATAACGAGGCCAATTACAACAGGCTTGCTTCTTCCATAGAGGGGATATTGGCCGGGCACGGTATTGAAAAGGGAATAGTGGCCGATTTAGGATGCGGAACCGGGGAAGTAAGCCTTCGCTTGGCAAAGCATGGCTACGACATGATTTGCGTTGACCAGTCGGCAGATATGCTTACCGTTTTTCGTGAAAAAATTCAAAGCCGGTATGCAAAAAAACTCCTTCTTCTTCAGCAAAACCTTGCCGATCTGGATTTGTACGGCACCATTCAAGCGGCGGTTTCTACCTTCGATACGCTCAACCATTTGCCACAAAGCCAGTTGGAAAAGGCGTTGGGGCGTATTTCTCTTTTTCTTGAACCCGGAGGGGTTTTTGTTTTTGACGCAAATACCCCCTATAAGCACGCTGAAATACTTGCCATCAACCGGTTTGAAATAGAAAGCCGGGGCAGGGAGGGAATCCTTACCTGTACTTGGAACAACCGAAGGGAACCTGGGCAAAATGCAACCCGCATTCTGCTGGATGTAAGGCAGAATGGAAAATTGCTTTTCAGTGAAAATTTTTTGGAGTATGCTTACCCGTTAGAGTTTTGGCACAATGCCCTGCAAAAGGCGGGCTTTGCTGTGGAGAAAATTTTAGACGGGGAAAGCTTTACGGAACTTGAACCAACATCGCAGCGGTATTTGGTTACCGCTATAAAACTATAATTATTGAGTTATTGGAGGATGTATGCCTAATTTAATACGTGCCATTTCGGAAAACGGGGGCATTGTGGTTTGTGCCCTTGATTCAACCGGCATTATTCGGGAAATGGAACGAATTCATAAAACAAGCGCCGTTGTTTCTGCCGCCCTTGGCCGCTTGCTGACAGGGGCCTCCCTTATGGGAACATGGCTTAAAAATTCACAGGACAGCCTTACGCTGCGCATAAACGGTGGCGGGCCAATTGGTACCCTGCTGGTTGTTTCCGACGGTGAAGGCAATGTAAGAGGCTATGCCGACCACCCGGTAACAGAAAATGTCCTGCGCAGCGATGGGAAGCTTGCGGTGGGTGCGGCGGTGGGAACAGACGGCACC
>JBKEBR010000162.1:0-5284 GCA_047973285.1 Oscillospiraceae bacterium
TGCGTTTTCAGCAATTTGGCGCAGGGGGCTTTCCAAAGCCTTCAGAACAATTTTGGCGCCGGTTTTCTCGTCGCCTTCCAGGGAGTCGAGCAGGGCTTCCACCGCAGGCATTACCTCGATGGGAGAGGTGCCGCCGCCGGCCACAATGCCTTCTTCCACAGCCGCTTTGGTGGCGGAAAGGGCGTCTTCAATGCGAAGCTTTTTCTCTTTCATTTCCACTTCGGTGGCAGCGCCCACGCGAATAACCGCTACGCCGCCCGACATTTTGGCAAGGCGCTCTTGCAGCTTTTCCTTGTCAAACTCGCTGGTGCTGTTTTCAATTTCGGCGCGAATTTGGGCAACGCGGGCTTCAATACCGGCCTTTTCGCCTGCACCGTCCACAATAATGGTGTTCTCTTTGGTAACCTTTACCTGGCGGGCACGGCCAAGCTGCTCAACGGTGGTTTCCTTAATGTCGTAGCCAAGCTCTTCGGTAATAACGGCGCCGCCGGTAAGCACGGCAATGTCCTGCAGCATTTCTTTGCGGCGGTCGCCAAAGCCGGGGGCTTTCACGGCAACGCAGGTGAAGGTGCCGCGCAGGCGGTTTACAATAAGGGTGGAAAGGGCCTCGCCCTCTACGTCTTCGGCAATAATCACCAGCTTTTTGCCGCTCTGTACAATTTGCTCCAGCAGGGGCAGAATGTCTTGAATGGAACTGATTTTCTTGTCGGTAATCAGCAGGTAGGCATCGTCGATAACAGCCTCCATTTTTTCGGTATCGGTTACCATGTAGGGGGTAATGTAGCCGCGGTCGAACTGCATGCCCTCTACCACTTCGGTAAAGGTTTCGGCGGTTTTGCTCTCTTCAATGGTGATAACGCCGTCGGCGCTTACCTTTTCCATTGCTTCGGCTATCAGGGTACCAATGGTATCATCGCCGGCGGAAACGGTGGCCACGCGGGCAATGTCCTCGCTGCCGTTTACCTTCTGGCTGTTCTTGGCAAGCTCTTCCACGGCGGCTTTTACGGCTTTTTGAATGCCGCGCTTTACGTCCATGGGGTTGGCGCCGGCGGCAACGTTTTTCATGCCTTCGTGCACCATGGCCTGGGCCAAAACAGTGGCGGTGGTGGTGCCGTCGCCCGCTGCGTCGTTGGTTTTGGTGGCAACCTCTTTTACCAGCTGGGCGCCCATGTTTTCAAAGGCGTCCTTCAGTTCAATTTCCTTGGCAATGGTAACGCCGTCGTTGGTAATAACCGGCGAGCCGTATTTTTTGCCAAGCACCACGTTGCGGCCCTTGGGCCCAAGGGTGATTCTAACGGTATCGGCCAGCTTGTCAATACCGGCGCTGAGGGACTTGCGGGCGTCCTCCCCATATAAAAGCTGTTTAGACATATTCGATATTCTCCATTCTGTTGTGTTGTAATTTTAAGGTATGCAATTGTTTTGCAATGCAAAAGGGCACCGTTTACTCTACAATGGCCAAAATGTCGGCCTGGCGAACAATGGTGTATTCGTCGCCGTCTACCTTCACTTCGCTGCCGGAATACTTGCTTGCCACCACTTTGTCGCCCTTTTTGACAACCATTTTTACTTCCTTGCCGTCAACCAGGCCGCCGGGGCCCACTTCAACCACTTCGGCAATTTGGGGCTTTTCTTTGGCGCTGCCCGAAAGAATAATACCGGACTTTGTTGTTTCTTCGGCTTCAACCGCCTTAATAACAACACGGTCTGCCAGAGGTTTCAATTTCATCTTGGATACTCTCCTTTTATACTGTTTATTTGGCTGTATAAGCTTAAAGCCGCCGGTGCAAGCCCTGCAAAACCCGCATTCCATTGCAGAAAAGAAAGAACTTTGGCACTCGGCACCTTTAAGTGCTAAGATATATTCTAGCCGCTTCCCGCTAAAAAATCAAGTCTAAAATTTAAAAAATTTTTGTGAAAACATTCCCTTCGGCTCTCTTTGCCTCATTTTTTGCCGCCGCCAAAATAGCAGTACCCCGCGCAGGGCTGCTATGGCCCATATTATTTGCGGCGGCGCTGCACCTCTTTTGCCGGGTGCCGCCCTTGGCGCCAGCCGCAATAAAAAGCAAAGGCCCGCGCAAAACCGGGCCTTTGCCAGCAAAAAACTATTCCACAAATTTGCCTTTCCAAGCCGCCGCCAGCGGCATTACCTTTGCATGCAGGCGGGGGGCCGGGCCGCACTCGCCGTCTTCGTTTAATATAAAGCCTTTTTTATCGAGGGGGGTAATGTCCACCTCATGCCCGGTGAAATGCTCTATCATATTTTGCAAAGAGGGAATAATTTTACCGCCCGAAAAATGCTTGCCCTGCTTGTATTTGCCAATGATGCCCGCAATTGAAAGCCGGCTGATTTTTTTCACAAGAATAATATCCAGCACACCGTCCTGCAAATCTGCCTCCGGCGCAGCCCGGTAGCCGCCGCCATAGGTTTGGCCGTTGCAAACGGTGGCAATAAGGTAGGTGCCCTCTGTTGCCCTGCCGTCTATGGTAATGCGCACCCGTTTGCCAATGGGTTTCAGCAGGTTTTCTATAATAGAGGCGTTGTAGGCCATGCTGCCGCCCAGCGCCGGTACCCTGCGGTATTTGGGAATGCCGTAGGCAACGTCTGCGTCCAGCCCTACCGAGGTAATGGCAAGGGAAATGCCGTGGTCCACCTTCATCAGGTCTACCGGAATGGCCCTGCCCTCCAGCAGCTGTGCTATATTCAAAAAATCTTCCGCCACGCCAAAATTGCGCACATAATCGTTGCCGCTGCCCACCGGCACCGCGGCCACCGCGGCATTTTTATAGGGGTAGGCCCCCGCCATTACTTCGTTCAGGGTGCCGTCTCCCCCTACGGCATACAGGCGCACCGGCCCGCCGTTTTCGGCATACTGGGCCGCCAGGCGGGTGGCGTGTTTAGGCTCGCGGGTAATTTCTATTTCATAAGAGAGGGCACGGGCCGCCGCTGCCTCTATAATGGCGGGCACCATGGTTTTGCCCGCATCGTTTTTACCCGAAATGGGGTTTACAATAAAAATATGCTTCAAAAAAATCCTCCTGCCCTCTTCTTGCCGCAAAGCAAAAAGCAGGTTAAATTAACCTTCCATTTGGTTAAATTATAAACTATATACCCTGTTTTTACAATTCAATGTTTGCAGGGGTGTTAAAAAATGGTTTTGGTTTACTCACCTTTATTTTATGCGTTTTACAAGGGCTTTTCGCCGTTTTTTGTTTTGCTTTTGCCCCCTGCGCTTTACAACACCGCAGGGATACAGTATATTGTACAGAAAACCCGCCAAGCGGCCCTTGCGGCCCCGGCAAAGGAGAATTTTCTTTTGTTTGCTTTTAAAAACGACTACAGCGAGGGCTGCCACCCTCAAATTTTAGAGGCCCTTGCCGCCGCCAACCTGCAAAAAAGCGCGGTTTACGGCGAGGATGAGTATTGCGAAAAAGCCCGCCGGTGCATTCAGCAGCTTGCCGGCACGGCGGCCGGTGTGCATTTTTTTGCGGGCGGCACCCAAACCAACCTCACCTTTATAGGCCATGCGCTGCGCCCCTACCAGGCCGTTATTTCCGCCGCCACGGGGCACATTGCCACCCACGAAACCGGCGCCATTGAGGCCACCGGGCACAAGGTAATTGCCCTTCCCTCGGCAGGCGGCAAGCTTACCGTTTCCCTTGTGGCAGAGGCCTTGCAGCAGCACGCCCTGGCCCCCCACATGGTGCAGCCAAAAATGGTGTATATTTCCCACCCAACAGAGGTGGGCACGCTGTATTCGCCGCAAGAGCTGGAGGAACTGTACCGATTTTGCCAAAAAAAAGACCTGCTGCTGTATTTGGACGGTGCCCGCCTGGCCAGCGCCCTGGCCGCGCAGCCAAAAGAGCTTCCCCTGGCCCGCCTGGCCGCCCTTACCGACGCCTTTTACATGGGCGGCACCAAGTGCGGGGCCCTGTTTGGCGAGGCGCTGGTTATAGTAAACCCCACCCTCGACGCCGGTTTTCGGTATTCCATAAAGCAGCGGGGCGCCATGCTTGCCAAGGGCCGTTTGCTGGGGCTGCAATTTTACGAGCTGCTGCGCGGCGGGCTGTACCTGCAATTGGGGCAGCACGCCAACCAAGTGGCCGCGGCCCTGCACAGCGGCCTTGCAGCGGCGGGCTTTTCTTTTTTAATTGAGTCCCCCACCAACCAGCAATTCCCCATTTTCAGCGCGGCGGCTTACCAGGCCTTGGAGCAGCGCTACCCCGGCCTTTCTTGGGACACCACGCCGGAGGGAAAAACGGCCGTGAGGTGTGTAACCTCCTGGGCCACCACCATGCAGGAGGTGGAGGCCTTTACAGCCTTTTGCACTGGCCTTGCGGCTGTATAAACGCCAAAGTCAAGCAGTTACATAAAAAAATATTCACACTTCCTTTGTAACTTCATCACTGTTTTTTCACAGCATGTGAATATACTGAAAGTACGAAAGGTAGTGATAACAATGCTATACATTGTTTTAGGTACATTGATGGGCCTTGCCCTGAATGTTTTTTTGCTTAAAGATTATTTTGCACTTGTTCCCGCAAAAGTTGCCATTCAAAAGAAATAAACACCATTTGTAAACAGCCCCACGGGTTTCCGTGGGGCTGTTTTTGTGCGGAGTAAATTTCACCTGCGGTGCCGAAGTGCGGGCCGCCAAAGCCCGAAAAGCGTTTTTGTTGCGGGCCAAAACACCTCTTTTCTGCCGCCCGCCGCTCTTTTGCGGCAAAGGCTTGTGTGCAAAGCGGCGGCCCATATTGAAGTTTGCAGGGGTGCTGTGGTAAAATAAGCCATTGTTTACCGGGCGGTTTTGCACAAAAGGGGGCGTAGTTTTGCCGATAGAAATTTACCCGGCCTACCAGGAAATTGGCAATGTGAGAACACTTTTCAAAGAATACGCGGCGTGGCTTGGCGTTGACCTGTGCTTTCAAAGCTTTGAGGCAGAGCTGCAAAGCCTGCCGGGCCTGTACGCACCGCCGGGGGGCCGGCTGTACCTGGCGCGCTGCGAAGGGGAATTGGCCGGCTGCGCCGCCTTAAAGCCTGTTGCCGAAAATGGCTGTGAATTAAAAAGGCTGTATGTGAGGCCTGCCTGCCGGGGCCGCAAAATTGGGAGGCTGCTGCTGGAGAAAATGATTGCGGACGCAAAGGAAATGCACTACAGCGCCATGCGGCTGGATACCTTTGCCTCTTTAACACACGCGGTGGCCCTGTACCGGCAAGCGGGGTTTTGCACCACAGAGCCATATTACGAAAACCCGCTTGAAAACGTGCTGTACATGTCTTTAA
>JBKEBR010000163.1:0-6897 GCA_047973285.1 Oscillospiraceae bacterium
GCTATATTTGCGCTGCTTTTGGCCATTTCTATTTTGTTTTTTATTTTGCCCCAGGGCAAAGAGGCCGCACAAAGCATACAAAATATTTTCAGGTGGATGGGCCTTGTTCTGGTGGTAAGCTTCAGCATGCTTTTGGTGGCGGTGTACGCTTCCCGGCAGGCCCGGCCAAAGGCCGGCGGGCAAAAGGCGCTGGCTTTGTTTTGCAGTGCCGCGGCAGTGGGGGCCGGGTTCATTACCACCCTGTGTACGGCGCTGTTATTCACCTGACCGCAGGGTGTAAAAATAAAAGGTTCCTCCAACTTAGTGGGGGGATTGACTAAAGTAACTTCTCGTCAATTAGCTTATCAATTTCATCGAATGACACACCATAAATTAGTGGTTTGTAGTTTCCATAATACATTTCTTGCACACCTTGCGTGCCAAAATTCGGGGGGCGGTATTCACTTTCGCGTGGGGTGTAAAACAGTATCTTTCCCCTTAGAGCTTTGAAGTCCAATCCAAGGCTGTGCAGGTCGAACTTTCTGACAGTCAGGTTCATTCGCTCTACAAATGAGTTTGTATATTGATGGTCAAAATAGTTAAACACTTCAGTGTGCCATTTTTTAATAGTCCGCGCCAGTTTTCGATAGTCGTTTAATCGCTTGTCCGCAGGGATAGATTCCGCCCACTCTTCATAGGTGCGTTCAGCGTCATGGCGCCTTGAGCAGTCATAGATTCGATAGAAGTCTGTCCTGAGTCTGCGAGCCATCTTACGCAAGCGCGTGACTTCTTCTTGAGGTAGCCTGGCACGGCTTATTTCGCGCAAGGTGTTCCTTAGGGCATTGTCTGGCATCCGTAATATGTGGGGCTTATCGACTACGACAACGGCACCTGGCAGGGCTGTGTAGACCGCATCCTTGTAAGGGTTCCACATATCCATCGTTACCACTCTGACATTCTCAGGGTTCTTTAGCCTCGTAAGAAAAGCAATAATGGTATCTTTGCTGCGGTTGGGCAGAAGTTCCATGCAGGTTCTTTTATCGCCGTTTCCTATGATGGCCCAGGCAACCTTACGAGATTGGGCATCAGGGCGCTGGACAAAGATTTCGTCTATTCCCAACACCTTCGGCGTTTCCATCTCGTAATAGGCCGGCAGCTTGGCTATTTCCTCATCGAAGATTTTGCGAATAGTAGTATCAGATATATTCAAATCCAGTTCAATTTCGATAAAACTGCGGTGCTTAGCTTCCTCGGCAATGAAGTCTCTTAGACGCTTAGTCATACGGCCCTGGCGTTGCACTCTCACTACGGAATCGAGCGTTTCCCAGAAACTACACCCGCATTCAAGACACTCCCATTTAACTTGGTCAATGATGAGACCAGTGCGCTTTCCAAACATACTCAGGTCACGAACGGTAGTGCGCATATCAACATCGCCCATATCTGCGACACTTTTGACGTTGTGCTTATGGTCTTTGATATGAAGATGCGGGTGATAGGTACCGCACCCCATACAGACCTCTGGGCGCTCTTTCTTGCGGACAAATATCCAGATTTCATAGTCGTTCTGCTTTATGTCTAAGACTTCAAATTCGGGCAAATCAAGCGCTTTTCCTATAAGGGAACTATCATTCATCCGCATCCACCGGCTTCTCTATGGGGCTGCCTTTTTGCTGCCCATCACCCTGCCTTTGAAGCACGTTTAAGCCTATTCTAATTAGCTCGGCAGTGGCTTCAGAGCGTGTCTGAAAGCGATTCTTAAAACGATAATCCTCGATTTCCTGAAACATTTCATCATCAACGGAAATCATATAGCGGGGTCTTTTTGTTGCCATTTCATCACCTCAAACATATCGTAGCACACTGATACACTGATGTAAAGATACAAAATTTGTCAAAAGACTATTGATAAGTGTATCACTCATACACTATACTTTGATTAGTGTATGAGTGATACATCAATTCACCCGGAAAGGAGGTTTGTGCATGTCCACCAAAAATAGTAGGGCGATGATTAGTTTGCCCCCCGAATGGGAACCGGAAATCTTGAAAGTGAAAAAGGATATTTTCTACAACGATTCACAAGCAGAAATGTACCGCCATCTTATCCGGCTGGGGCTGGATGAACTCATCAAAGAGGAAGCAAAAAACGAGCAAACCAAAACCGCTTAAAACCGAAATCCCCCCATTAAGTTGGAGGAACCTGAATTTTTTACCCGCTGTTTTTGCTGCCTGGCCGCCCCTTTATGCCTTTTTCGCGTTTGGCAAGGGCGGGGCCCCCGGGGCAGGCAGGCCCGGGGGGCAAGGTACCCTTTACCCCAGGGGATGCCCTTTCAGCCAGGCAAACACCTTTTCACCCACCTGCTGCAGGGCCCCCTCTTCAAAGGGGGTTTTAAACCCTGCCGCATGCACAAGGCCGGTGTAGCTTTGGGTGCCCGCCTTGTTCACCAGGGCAAGGTAGCGCTGCCAGGTTTCGGCTTTGTTGCCCATATTGGAAACAAAAAACTCCAGCGCAACGGCCTGGGCCAGCACGTAATCGATATAATAAAAAGGCACCTCATAAATGTGCAGCTGCCGCTGCCAGCCGGCGCCACGGCTGTAAAAAGGCAGGCCGGCAAACTCCATACCGGGGCGGTACTTTTTCTCAAGCTCCATCCAAAGCTGGTTGCGCTGGGCCGGGGTAAGGCCGGGGCGGTTGTATACCTCTTCCTGGAATTCGTCTACCATGCAGCCGTAGGGCAAAAAGAAAAGGGTATCCTCCGCATGGGTAAATTCATACTTGCCGGTGTCCTGCTTAAAGAAAAGGCTGTGGTACTCTGAGGTCAAAAACTCCATGCTCATGCTGTGAATTTCGCAGCTTTCCAGGCCGGGGTTGCGCAGCTCGGCAACAAGGGGCTGTTTTGCGGCCATATAGGCGGCAAAGGCGTGCCCCGCCTCGTGGGTAAGCACATCCACATCACCCGCCGTACCATTGAAATTGGAAAAAATGAAGGGGCTTTGGTACCCCGGACTATAGGTGCAATACCCGCCCGGCGCCTTGCCGGGTTTTGCCACAACAACAAACCGGTTGCCGTCCATCATAAAGTTGATGAAATCGGCGGTTTCGGGGGAAAGCTGGTTGTACATGCTGCGCCCGGCTGCCAAAATTTCCTCCGGGGTGCCCTTGGGGGTGGGGTTTCCGTCTTTAAACGAGAGGGGCAGGTCGTAAAAGGCCAGGCCGGGCAGGCCACTTCGGCTGGCCTGCATTGTCCGCAGGGCCGTGTTGAGGGGCACAATGCCTGTTTCCACCGCCTTGCGGCAGGCCTTAATTTCGGCGCGGGTGTACCCCACCCGTTCCATACGGATGTCGCCAAGGGGGGTAAAGCTTTCAAACCCCAGCATTTGGGCCTGTTTGGTACGGTTTTTTACCATTTTGTCGTAGATGTCGTCCAGCTCTTCCCGGTGGCTTTCAAAAAAACCGGCCTCGGCTTCAAACGCCTCTTTGCGGGTGGCCCGGTTTATATCCTGCTTATAGGGGCCAAGCTGGGCCACGGTGAGCTCGCTGCCGCGGAAAGGAATGCGGGCGGAGGCGTACAGCTTTTGGTATTGGCTGGCAAGGGTGTTCTCTTCCTGCTGCAGGGGAACCAGCCGCTCGTCGCTGGATTTTACGGCTATTTCCATTTTTTGCAGCAAAATATCGCCGTATTCTTCTTTGAGCGCCCCCTTGTGCGCCGAGGCCAGCAGCGCCCGGTACAGGGCCAGAGTTTTGTCGGAAAACACAGGGCTTTGCTGGTCGAAATAGTCGTTTTCGGCATCGTAATATTCGTCTTTGGTGTTTACGGTGTGGCGAATGGAGGCAAGGGTGGCCGCGGTGTGCAAAAGGTCGGCCGCCTCTTGGTATTCGGCAAACACCTGCAGCAGCTCTTTGCCGCTTTGGGCGGCGGCAGCCTTTTGGGCAAGGCCCGCCACCTCGCCGGCCTTTTGCCCTATGTCCGGCCTTGTGTACTGCATCTCCTCAAATTTCATGTTGTATCCTTCTTTCCTATCCGGCGGCTTTCGAACCCCGCCGCCTGTAAAATTTTTGTTTTGCCGGGCGCGCCCCGCGGGGCGGCGGCAGCCGCTGCCTTACCCCCGGCGGCACACGGCCCAGCGTGTAAAATAGCCTGCACTCACTATACCACGAACAAGGCCGATGTTCCACCCGGCAGAAAAGCTATACAAGCGGTTTTGCATGTTGTATAATGAGGGCGAGCTTATAGGCAGAGTAAGGGCCTGCGCGTAAAGTGCCGCTTCAACGGGGAGTTGTGAGGCGGACGAAAAGACATGGTACGGCTACATGCTTGCGGTGCGCGCCCTGCATCCCGCTGCCGCATAAAAAGTTGCATCCTTCTTTATGTGGCGCTCGTTTATTTTGCCATGTTAAAGGAGGTTTTTTTGATGCAGCAACCCACATTTAACTCTTTGCCCGGCTTTTGGCACAGCGCCTTAAGCGAATTTAAAAAACTGCGCAGCATTACCGGGGCCGGTATACTGGGCGCAGTTGAACTGCTATTAAACCAGTTTACACTGGTGGTAAGCCCGGTTATGGAAATTGGCTTTGCCTTTTTGGCCACCGCCCTTTCGGCCTATTTGTACGGGCCGTTTGTGGCCGGAGTGGCCGGGGTGGCCATGGACACGCTGGGCTACCTGCTGCGGCCAAGCGGCCCTTTTTCGTTTGGGTACACCCTGAACGCCTTTTTGGGCGGCTTTATTTACGGCTGCTGGCTGTACCGGCGGCAGGTGCGCCTGTGGCGGGTGCTGGCCGCCTGTGCCTCTACCCTGTTTTTGTTCAGCTTTGTGCTGAACCCCATTTGGAACCACCTGCTGTACGGCAGCGCCTACGTGCTTATTTCCCAGGTGCGCATTGTGAAAAACATTATCATTCTGCCCATCAACACCGCTTTGCTGTATGGGGCGCTTAAGGTGCTGGAGAAAAACAAAAGCAGGCTGACGGCAAGGCCCTAGCCTTTGTTTTTCCAATATCGTCAACTCCTGTAAAAAGCCCGGGGCGCATAGCGCCCCGGGCTTTTGCATTGTAACCAATTTGTACAGCGGGGTTTATGCCTGCCGCGGCACAAGGCAAAACTTTTCCACATCGAAAAGCCCTTTGTCTGTAAGGCGCAGGCTGGGAATAACCGGCAGCGCCATAAAGGAAAGGCTGATGAAGGGGTCAAGGTAATAGGGAATGCCCATTTCCCTTGCCAAGGCAATAATTTCCCCGGTGGTTTTTTGCACCTCCCGGTAGGGGGCGGTGCTCATAAGCCCCGCCACGGTAAGGGGCACTTCGCCAATTATTTTGCCCTGCTTTACCAAAACATACCCGCCCTGTATTTCCCGCAGGCGGTTTACCGCAAGGGCAATGTCCCCGTCGTTGTCGCCCGCCACAATAATGTTGTGGCTGTCGTGGGCAACGGTGGTGGCAATGGCGCCGCCCTGCAGCCCATACCCCTTTAGGGGGGCAACCGCAATGCCGCCGCCCCGCCCGTGGCGCTCTACCACACAAAGCTTGTTGTATGCCCCGTTCGGGGCAAAAAAGCCGTTTTGGGCGGGCACCTTTTCTATCAGGTGGTTGGTGGTTAGCTGGTAGGGCACCATTTCAATGACATGGGTTTTGCCGCTTACCGGCAAAACAAAGCTTTGGGCCGTTACCTCCGGCGCTTTTACCGTGCGCAGCACCTCACCGCTTTGGGGCAGGGCCGTTTTCATTTCGGCAAGGCAGCGGGCGGCGGGCACACCGTCTTTATATACCTCCTCTACCTCTACCCCGGTAAGGCTGCTCAGCAAAACAAGGTCGGCCCTGTAGCCGGGCGCAACCGCCCCCAGCTCTTGCAGGCCGTATTCCTGCGCGGCGTTCCAGGTTGCCATGCGAATGGCCTTGGCCGGGTGCATGCCAAGGTCTATGGCCATTTTCACATTCCACCGAATGTGCCCGTCGCGGCCAATGTCCTCGATGTGCTTGTCGTCGGTACAGAACATAAAGCGGGACACCGGCGTGTTGTTTTCCACCATTCCCCGCACAATAACAACTAGGTTGTGGGCGGCGCTCCCCTCCCGCACCAGCACCGCAAGCCCGGCGCGGGCCTTTTCCAGCGCCTCTTCAAAGGTGGTGGCCTCATGCTCGGTTTTTACACCGGCAGCGGCATAGGCCTGCAGGCTGTTGCCCGCAAGGCCGGGGGCGTGGCCGTCTATGGGGTACCCCTCCAGCAGCTTCAGCTTTTGCAATATTTCATCCCCGCCGCTTAAAACGTCGGGGTAGCACATTACTTCGCCAAGGCCCAGCACCCTGGGGTGCCCCACAAAGGGGGCCATGTCGCGGGCCGTAAAGTCGGCCCCTGCGGTTTCAAACCGGGTGGCGGGCACGCTGGAGGGCAGCATAATATAAATGTTGGCGGGCAGCCCTTCGCTGGCGTCCAGCATAAACTCCACCCCTTTTGCCCCGCACACATTCACAATTTCGTGGGGGTCGGCAACCAGGGTGGTGGTGCCCCAGGGCAGCACCATGCGCACCAGCTCGGCGGGCAGCACCATGGTACTTTCTATATGCAGGTGGGCGTCTATAAACCCGGGGCAAAGGTACTTCCCGGTGCAGTCTTTTTCCTCTTTGCCGGTATAGCTGCCTATTCCCGCAATGTAGCCGTCTGCAAGGGCCACATCGCCCGGCAGTATTTCATTGGTGAACACATTAACCACGCTTACATTTTTAAAAACAAAATCGGCCGGCTCGCGCCCGGTTGCCACCTCAATTAGCCTTGCTGTGTTTTTCATGGCTTTTACCTCTGTTTTGCCAAAGCGGCTTTTTTACCATTATACCATAGAGTAAGCGCCCGGCCCTATTGGCACAATTCATAAACCACCCTTTGTTTTTTTAAAGATAATGCCTTTTATTTTTTTACTTTGGCC
>JBKEBR010000164.1:0-5078 GCA_047973285.1 Oscillospiraceae bacterium
CGGGGTAGTCCAGGTGCTGGCCAAGGTGCAGAAAGATTTTACCAGTGTAAATTATGACCTTGCGCGTTTGGAGGAAAAATTTCGTTCTTTTGAAAAGCCTGAAATGAGCGAAGAAGAAAAACAAACCGCGCTCTTTCGCGCCGCCACCGAGCTTACCACCCAGGAGGCCCCCCGCTGGGAGTTTATTGCCGCCCGTTTGCTGATGCTTTCTTTTAAGACAGATTTGGCAAACGCCATGGAGGAGCACAACATTCACACCTTTTATGAAAAACTGCTTTTTCTTACCGAAGAAGGGCTGTACGGCAAATATATTTTTGAAAGCTACACCCGCCAGGAAATTGAAGAGGCCGAGGGCTTGCTGGCGCCCTTTAGGGACGAGCTGTTCACCTATTCGGGGCTGGACCTTTTGCTGAAGCGCTATGTCATTCGCACCCACCAGGGCCGCCCGCTGGAAACCCCGCAGGAAATGTACCTTGGCATTGCCCTGCACCTTGCCATGCTTGAAAAAAACAACCGCCTTGTGTGGGTAAAACGCTTTTACGACATGCTGAGCGAGCTTAAGGTAACCATGGCCACCCCTACCCTTTCCAACGCGCGCAAGCCTTTTCACCAGTTGTCCTCCTGCTTTATTGACACGGTGCCCGACAGCCTTACCGGCATTTACCGAAGCATAGACAATTTTGCCCAGGTAAGCAAATATGGCGGCGGCATGGGCTTGTATTTTGGCAAGGTAAGGGCCAAGGGCAGCGCCATTCGCGGCTTTGAGGGCGCCGCCGGGGGCATTATCCGGTGGATTCGCCTTGCCAACGACACCGCCGTGGCGGTGGACCAGCTTGGCATGCGCCAGGGCGCTGTGGCCGTTTACCTGGATGCCTGGCACAAAGACCTGCTGGAGTTTCTTTCTTTGCGCACCAACAACGGCGACGACCGCATGAAGGCCCACGACGTTTTTCCGGCGGTTTGCTACCCCGACCTTTTCTGGAAAACGGCCCGCGACAATATGGACAGCAACTGGTACTTGATGTGCCCCCACGATATTTCCACCATAAAGGGCTACTGCCTGGAAGATTACTGGGGCGAAGAGTGGGAAAAGCGCTACCGCGACTGTGTGGAAGACCCCCGCATTGAAAAGCGCTCGGTGCCCATTAAAGAGCTGGTGCGCCTTATTTTAAAAAGTGCCGTGGAAACCGGCACCCCCTTTGCCTTTAACCGCGACACGGTAAACCGCGCCAACCCCAACAGCCACAAGGGCATTATTTATTGCAGCAACCTGTGCACCGAAATTGCCCAGAACATGAGCGCCATTGGCGACGTGAGCCAAACCACCCAAATAGTAAACGGCGAAGAGGTGGTGGTAACGGTTACCAAACCCGGCGACTTTGTGGTGTGCAACCTTGCCAGCCTTTCTTTGGGGCAAATTGACCCCGCCAACGGCAGCGAGCTGGAAGACATTACCCACAGCGTGGTGCGGGCGCTGGACAATGTAATAGACCTGAACTTTTTCCCGGTGCCTTATGCCAAAATAAACAACCTGCACTACCGCCCCATTGGCCTTGGCGTAAGCGGCTACCACCACATGCTTGCCAAAAACGGCATAAACTGGGAAAGCGAAGCCCATCTTGCCTTTGCCGACAAGGTTTTTGAGCGCATTAATTACGCCGCCATTGAGGCCAGCTGCCAGAACGCCGCTGAAAAAGGGCGGTACGACCATTTTGAAGGCAGCGACTGGCAAACCGGCGCCTACTTTACCAAACGCAACTATACCTCTGAAAAATGGCGGGCTTTGCAGCAAAAAGTGGCCGAAAAAGGCCTGCGCAACGGCTGGCTGCTTGCCATTGCCCCCACCAGCAGCACCAGCATTATTGCGGGCACCACCGCCGGCATAGACCCGGTTATGAACCGCTACTTTTTGGAGGAAAAAAAGAACGGGCTTATTCCCCGCGTGGCGCCCGACCTCTCCCCCGAAACCTATTGGTACTACAAAAACGCCCACCTGATAGACCAAAGCTGGTCTGTGCGGGCGGCGGGGGTGCGCCAGCGCCACATAGACCAGGCGCAGAGCATGAACTTTTACGTTACCACCGATTTTTCTTTTCGCCAGGTGCTGCAATTGTATATTCTGGCGTTTGAACAAGGCGTGAAAACGGTATATTATATACGTAGCAAAAGCCTTGAGGTTGAAGACTGCGAGGCCTGCTCGTCGTAAAATATACCGTTGCCAATACTTGAACGCAAGAAAGGACTGTAACAATGGAAAACCTGAAAAGAAAGCCCTTGTTTAACCCACAGGGGGACATTGACATAAGCAACCGCCGCATGATAGGCGGCGACACCACCAACCTGAACGATTTCAACAACCAGAAATACAACTGGACAAGCGACTGGTACCGCCAGGCCATGAACAATTTTTGGATTCCCGAAGAGGTAAACCTTTCCACCGATGTGAAGGACTACCCGCTTTTGCCCGCCCCCGAGCGCCGCGCTTACGACAAAATTCTTTCTTTTCTTGTTTTTCTGGACAGCATTCAAACGGCCAACCTGCCGGTGGTGGAGGAGTACATTACAGCCAATGAGGTAAACCTTTGCCTTGCCATTCAAACCTACCAGGAGGCCGTGCACAGCCAAAGCTACAGCTATATGCTGGACACCATTTGTGAGCCGCAGCAGCGCAACGAGGTGCTGTACCAGTGGAAAAACGACGAACACCTGCTGCGCCGCAACACCTTTATTGGCGAGGCTTACAACTATTTTTACCAGAACAAAACCCCAGAAAACCTGATGCGCACCATTGTGGCAAACTACATTTTGGAAGGTATTTATTTTTACAGCGGCTTTATGTTTTTTTACAACCTGGGCCGCAACAACGTAATGCCCGGCTCGGTGCAAATTATACGGTACATCAACCGCGATGAAAACACCCACCTGTGGCTGTTCCGCAGCATTTTGCTGGAGCTGCGCAAGGAAAACCCGGAGCTTTTTACCGACGAGAAAACCAAAATTTACCGCGACATGATTCGCGAGGGCTGTGAGCAGGAACTTGCCTGGGGCCATTATGCCATTGGGGACGAGGTGGCAGGCCTTACCAAGCAAATGATTACCGATTATGTGCAGTACCTTGGCAATTTGCGCTGTGTTGGCCTTGGCCTTGAAAAAATATACGAGGGCCACGACGCAGAGCCTGAAAGCCTTACCTGGGTAAGCCAGTACAGCAATGCCAACGCAATTAAAACCGATTTCTTTGAGGCCCGCAGCACCGCCTACGCCAAAAGCGGCGCCTTGGTGGACGATTTGTAAGCAAGGCCATATAAACAAAAGGCACTCCACTGGAGTGCCTTTTGTATTTGGCAGGGCTGCCGGGCAGGCCTTGCTGAAAACAACGCAGTATTCGGCAGCCCGGCCAGTATGCCAAAGGGCATACTGGCCATTTCCGCTTTCAGGAAAAACAACCGAAACCCTGCCGCCAAAAACCGGCCTTCAAGGCCTGCCCACTGCGCGGCGGCTAGTTTGAAACCAGCCGTTTTTCGCCCTCTATTTCCTGTATGGGCGCAATGTTTTGGGTTACCTCCAACACGCCAAGGTACTCGTTGCCAGCGCCGCGCACGGCAAAATAGCAAATGTAAATGTACCTATCGCCCAGGTGAAGCCAAAACTTCTCTTCGTCTTTTTTGCCTGTTTTAAAATCCTCCACAATTTTTTCCACCACATGCACACTGGCCGGCGGGTGGCAGTTGGAAACATTGCGCCCCAAAACCGAAACCGTGCGGGGGAATACGCGCTCTTTGCCCTGCGAGAAATACTTAACCCGGTCGTCTTTATCTACAAAGGTAATATCCACCGGCAAAAGGTTTAAAAGCGCCGCAAGCTCATCAATTGAAAAACTTCCGGTGGGCAGTGTAATGCTGCCCTGTACAAAGGCGGGCGGCGGTGCTTCCTCCTGCAAAGCCGCCGGCTGCCACGCAGGCACATTTTTAAGCAGGGTATATCCAAATTCTTCGGAATCCTTGGCTATTTGGGCCCATTCCTCGGGCGTGAGGTTGTCGTACAAAATGGGCAGCAGAATATTTTCTTCCTTAAATACCATTTCATCAATTTTAAACAGCAAAAGGTCTATCTGCTCCGGCTTTACATTGCCCGCCTCTACATCGGCAAGGCTTTGCTTCAGCATTTGCCGTATTTCATCGTCCACCCCCCACATCACCTTTGGGGGGGCCGTAATGCCGTACTTTTCCATAAACGGAAAAATAAGGTTTTCTTTCTTTTTGTAGTGCCTGTCTATTTCCAAAAGCTGCTCTAGCCCCTGCGCAAGCACTGGCACATTCCCCTGTTGCAGGCTTTCCTTTACTTCTTTGGTAACCGCTTTAATTGCTTTGTTTTCCAGTTTTAACAGATGGGCCGGGTGCCCCGGCAGGGCAGAAAGGTCTTTCGGGGCATGTATTTCGGCAATAGAGCCCTTAAACACCGCCGCATGCACATCACAAAGGCGCTGAACCTCGCTTACCGGCAAGCCCCCCTCAATTAAAGACTGCTCGGCCTGCGAAATTTCTTCCGCGGAAACCCCGGCAAAGGTGTTGGCAAATTTTTCCTGCACCTCTTCCACACTTTTCCCGCCGTGCAGCTCCGAAATAATTTCGCGCAATATGGCCTGGCGGTATTCCCTGTTGTTAATTTCTGCGCTCATGGCAAAAACCTCCTTCATTTGCAAAGTATTATTGTTCGGCCCGGGGCTTCAAAACATACCCGTGCCGCTGAAACACTTCTTTTATGTATTCCATATCAATATTTTTAAAGCGGGCTCCTTTGGGAATGGTCATCACCCGCCCCGCCGTATGCAGCATAAGGGGGCTGGCAATGTCGGTAAAGCCGGCTTCCTTTAAAATTTCCGCAACATCCACATTTTCGGTACAAAGCTCATACACCGTGCTTTCCAAATCAAGAATTTTTTCCACCCTTCCAAAGCCTCCTTTGCAAATGGGTATTCTTTTGCCCGGCCGCCGGGGCAAGCCTGCACCTGCCCCGGCCCGCGCCGCTTGCAAAAAACAGTTGGGGCATACAAATTGGCACCTTTGTTCAAGCCCGGC
>JBKEBR010000165.1:0-2136 GCA_047973285.1 Oscillospiraceae bacterium
ACTTGCCACCTGCCCCGCTTCCTGGGGTATTTTCTGGGCCGACGCCCGCCCCTCGGGCGTGCCCGCCGAAGTGTTTATGAACCAGGCCGCCGCCGCGGGCTATGTGGGTATTGAGCTTGGCCCGGTGGGCTATTTGCCCACTACCCGCGAGGAGCTGCAAAAAGAATTTGCCCCCCGCGGCCTTGTGGCCCGTGCGGGCACCACCTGCCTTACGCTGGACAATTTGCAAAGCTTTGAGGACTGGCGCGAAAACGCCCAAAAGATGTGCAGCCTGCTGCAAAGCCTGGACGTGCAGTATTTGGTTATGATGGACGAATCGGAATTTGCCAAAACCCCCGAGGGCAAACGCCAAAACCCGCAGAAGATGGAAAAATGCTACAACATTGTAAAAGACTATGTGGCCTTTGCCCGCCGGTTTGGCGTAACGGTGGTGTACCACCCCCACGCCCAAACCATTGTGGAAACCGAAGAAGAAATTTTAAAGCTGATGCGGGTAACCGACTGCATGCTTTGCCTTGACACCGGGCACCACCAGCTTATCAACGGCAAGGCCGAATTTGGCAACGACACCACCACCCGTTTCTATGTGCAGCACCACGCCCGCATTCCGTTTTTGCATTTTAAAAATGTGGGCCTGCAGGCCATGCTGGGTTACCAAAAAACCGGCAGTATGGACCCAACCCCTTTCTGCCCGTTGGCCGACGGCGTAATTGATTTTGCCCAGTTTGCCGCCGCCCTGCAAGAAACAAATTACGATGGCATAGGCGTGGTAGAGCAGGATATGCCCCATGCCCCGGCCGAAGAATCGTACTGGCTGGCCATTGCCAACCGGGAGTACCTGCAAAAAACCGGAATTATCGCATAAACCCTGCGCCGCTGGGGCGGCAGGGCTGCCTGTGCCCTTCCATAAAAGCAGGCGCAAAGGCGTGCCCGGCCCGCCTTTCTGTAATAGAAAAACAAGCAGAACCGCGGCAGGCATGCCCGCCGCGGAAAGCCAGCCGCCGCCGCAGTTACCACCTAGTTTTGGCACCGTGGTGTGCAGACAAAGCAGCCCCCGTATGCGGCCCCTGCGATATGCGCTGACCGATTTGGGTTTTGTAAAACGCCAAAAGCCCGCGCTCCCGGCGCCAGGCATGTGCGCTGCCCGGCCTGTGTGGAACCCGGCGGCTTGCAGGCATTCCAGCCCCGTGTGCGGCCCCTGCGGTATGCCGCCCGCTTCGGGTTTTGTAAAACGCCAAAAGCCGCCGCACCCGCCGCCCGGCTCCACCCGCCGCCCGGCTCCACCCGCCGCCCGGCTCCACCCGCCGCCCGGCTCTATTCCAACCCTACCAAGCTTAAAAAGGCTGTGTCAAAAGAATATTTCCCAACAAATATGGCCCAAAAAATATGGCCCCAACAACAGAAAAGAGGAAACCCCCATGGTTCGAGTAGGCTTAATCGGCGCCGGCGAAATTGCCCAGTTGGCCCATCTGCCCGTGCTGCGCAATTTGCCCGGCCTGTTTGAAATTACCGGCATTACCGATGTTTCGCTGCAAATGTGCCGGCAGGTACAGCAGCGGTTCAACATTCCCACCGTGTTCGAAACCCCGGCCCAGCTTATCGCTTCGCCCGAGGTAGACGCCATAATGGTGCTTTCGTCCGACCCGTTCCACTGCGAATTTGCCCTTGCCGCGCTGCAAGCGGGCAAGCATGTGTTTGTGGAAAAGCCCCTTGCCATGAACGTGCCCGACGTGGAAAAGCTGGTGGAAGCCCAAAAACGCCACCCCGGCCAGGTGGGCATGGTGGGCTTTATGCGCCGCTATGCCTCGCCCTTTTTAAAGGCAAAGGAAATTCTGCAAACCAGCCCCCTGCCCATTCAGTATGTGCGCTTTCGCGATATCATTCGCGAGGGAGATTTTTATGTGCGCCAAACCTCCAGCACGGTGGCGGCCCACCAGTTTGCCGACGCCCCCGCGGGCGGCAAAGAGCAGCTGGCCCAAATGAAGCACGCCCAGCACTCGGTGGCTTTGGGGCAAGAGGCCGGCGCCGTGCAGCGCAGCGCCTACCAAATGCTGCTGGGCCTTGGCTGTCATTCCTTTTCGGCGGTGCGCGAGCTGAGTGGCCCGCCCAAAAAGGTGGTAAGCGTGCTTACCGCCA
>JBKEBR010000166.1:0-15147 GCA_047973285.1 Oscillospiraceae bacterium
CACGGTTTTTTTCAGCTTTACATGCAGGCGGCGCACTTCCTCCTGCAATACCGCCCTGGTCATAGGGTCCAGCGCGACAAAGGGCTCGTCCATTAAAATAATGGGGGGCGATGCCTCCAGCGCCCGCAAAACGCCAATGCGCTGCTGCTGCCCGCCCGAAAGCTGGTTTCGGTATTTGTGTGAATACTCTTCATAGGGCATTTCCACCAGTTCCAGCAGTTCGTGCACAATGCTTTGGCACCGCTCTTTGCCGTATTTTAAAAGCTTTGGCACCACGCAGATATTCTGCTCCACCGTCATGGTGGGGAAAAGGCCAATTTGCTGAATAACATAGCCAATGGAGCGGCGCAGCTTTACCTTGTCTATTTTGGAAATATCCTCGCCGGAAACAGAAATACTGCCGGTGTCGGGCTCTATCAGGCGGTTGATGGTTTTCAGGGTGGTGGTTTTTCCGCAGCCGCTGGGGCCAATTAAAACAGTGAACTGGCCTGTTTTAATTTCAAAATTGAGGTCATCCAATATTTTGCTGTTCCCGTAGCTTTTGCTAACGTGTTCAAAGCGAATCATTTTATCTCCCCTTCACTGCCCGCAAGCGGCCCAAAGCTGGCCTGCTGGCTTTTGCGCAAACCGACAACTTTATTAATTTGTAAGAGTTGTCGGTTTTAAGTATAAAAAAATATACCGCTTTTGTCAAACCGCGGTATATTCCACAGAAAAAATGTTTCTTTTTAAAAAACGCTTTTACGTTATTTTTATCTCTTTCTCTGCGCCGTTTACAAATTTTTCGGCCGCGCCGAAGGAGGCCATATCCCCCACCAGCACCAGGGTGTCTTCCGCCAGAATTTGAATGTAGGGCCCCGGCGAAACAATTACCTTTCCCCCCCGGCGAATGGCAACAACCGTTGCCCCCGTGGCCTGCCAAAAATAGAGCTCGTTCAGGTTTTTTCCAACCACGGCGGCGGCGGGCCCCACGTACACATCGTAGCTTTGCACCGTGGTGGTTTCCAGCGCGCGCAGGCTGAGGTTGGAAATGGCCCCCGAAAGTTCGGCAATTTTGGCCCCGGTTTGCTGGTGCTGCCAAAGCTGCTCGTTCAGCTGCATACGCAGGCTGGCAATATCGGTGTTTTTGGAAAACCGCTCTATGTACCGCTCGGCGCCGGCGGCCGATTTTACATACACACCGCTGTTGGGGGTTACATCCACAACCTCCATGTCTGCCAGCAGCTTCATGGCGCGGCGAATGGTTTCAGGGGAAACCCCGTATTCGGAAGCCATAACGCTGCGCCCGTATATTTTGGTGCCTTCGGGAATATCTTTTTTTGCAATGCGGGCCGCAATATCCAGCGCTATTCTTAAATACTGCGGCGGCACAAGTTTGTTTGCCATGCTGCTGCCCTCATTCGTTTACTCAAAGTACCTGGGCAAAGTGTATAATAGGCAAATTTATTTGTCAAGAATTTCCCGGCGCTTTGCGGGCCGCGCCGCTTTGCCGCGGCAAAAAACAGCTTGCAATTGCCGCCGCTGCACTCGGGGTTGTTTTTTCCACAGATTCGATAAAAACGCCTCCTTTATTGTGCAGGCAAAGGCCCTTCCTTTTTTTACAGGCGGCGGCTATTTCCCGTTATTTTATTGCCGGACTTCCCTGTGGGCGGCGGAACGGCCCCGGCGTAAGGGGAAACAAAAGTGGCCCGCCGAAACCCGGCGGGCCATGCTGGTTTTGTTATTTTTCCCCGATTTCCTTGAGGCTGGTTACCAGCCCTGCCAAATTTTGAATTTCGCTGGGAACAATAATTTTGGTTGCCTGCCCGTTGGCCACAACGGCCAGCGTTTCAAGGCTTTTCAGCGACAGTACCTTGGCGGTGGGGGCCGCCTCGTTCAGCAGGCGAATGGCGTCGGCATTTGCCTTTTGCACCGAAAGGATGGCCAGCGCCTCGCCCTCGGCTTCACGAATGCGCTGCTCGCGCACGGCGTCGGCCCGCAGAATGGCGCTTTCCTTTTCGCCCTCGGCCACCAGAATGGCGCTGCGCTTTTCGCCCTCGGCGCGCAAAATGGCCTCGCGCCGCTGGCGCTCTGCCTTCATCTGCTTTTCCATGGCGTCCTGAATTTCAGACGGGGGCTGAATGTTTTTAACCTCTACGCGGTTTACCTTAATGCCCCACTTGTCGGTGGCTTCGTCCAGCGTAGCGGTAATTTTGCTGTTGATGGTGTCGCGGCTGGTAAGGGTGTGGTCCAGCTCCATTTCGCCAATGATATTGCGCAGCGTGGTGGCGGTTAAATTTTCAATAGCGCTTAAGGGGTATTCCACGCCGTAGGTGTACAGCTTGGCGTCGGTTACCTGAAAAAACACCACGGTGTCTATTTGCAGGGTAACATTGTCGCGGGTGATAACCGGCTGGGGCTTACAATCTACCACCTGCTCTGTCAGCGAAACCTTTTTGGAAACCCGCTCAATAAAGGGCAGTTTAAAATGAAGGCCCGCCTGCCAGGTGGCGCTGTATACGCCCAGGCGCTCTACAACATGGCAGGAGGCCTGGGGCACAATTCGAATATTGGCCACAACAATTAGCAAAATAATTACAGCAATAATAATGAAAACCAATGTAAACCCTCTCTTTCAATTATATGGTTTATTGTGTCTGCTTGTTCTTTTGGGCTTTGCCGCAAGGCGCACCGCCCTTATGGCAGTGGGCCGGGCGGCCCAAAGCGCTTTTCCAACAGCAGGCGGGGCCATTGCCCCTGCCGGCTTTGCCCGGGCCCGGCTATTCGGCCTGCTGTGCCAAAGAAAGCACAAGCTTTACACCCTCAATTGCCTCTACCCGGGCAAACGCCCCCACCGGCAAATACACGTCGCTTTTTGCCGTCCATTCAAGGCCCTCTAGCCGCGCCCGGCCAAACTCTTCGGGGCGCACCTCTTTGGTAACCTCGCAAATTTTCCCAATGGCGGCATCGGCGTTGGTGGGCAGCGGCTTGTTTTTAAGAAGCTTTTTTGCCAAGGGCCGGGCGGCCAGCAGCGCCAACACGCTTGCCGCAATAAAAACCACAATTTGCAGCCAAACCGCGCCGGGCCAAAAAACCGCGCTTACCAGCGCCAGCAATGCCCCCGCGGCAAACCAAATGCTTACCAATGCAGTGGTACCCGCTTCCGCAAGCAAAAAAAGCAGCAGCAAAGCAAGCCAAACCCATTGCACTCCATTCATATTGGTTCTCCTCCTTTTCTGTTTGGCACAGGCCTACCGCCAAACCTTTATGGCCTTATTGTACCATAAATTAATTTATAGTTGGTACTGTGTGTAAATTTTATTTTTTTTTGCTTTTTTGTTTACACCATTTTGGCGGGCAGCCTTGCAAAAGCGCTTTGCTTTTAATGCCTGCCTGCCGCGCGCCATTTTAGGGGCGGCTTTTATGCCCGGCAGCCGCCTGCCATGGCATAAAACCGCCCCACCGGACGGTTGGCGCCTGCCGCGCCGGCCCGCACTTTGCTTTGGTTGCTTTTAAAAGGCAAGCCTAGTTTTACTGTTTTTTGCGCCGCCATGCTTTTTTATTTACTAAGGGGCAATGCTTTTCACCGGCAAGTTCCCCACAAAGCTTTTGCGTGCCGCCGCTTTAAAAACGCAAAAAGGCGCCTTTTAAGGCGCCTTTTTGAAGCTTGTTAACTTTTAAAATTACTCGCCCTTGTAGTGGCGCCCAAGCGCATCGGCGCTTACAATGGCGTCGTACACCATTTGGGGGGTAACCTTAAAGGGCATGTTGCCCATTGTGTCGTTCGGGGCGCAGGCAAGCTCGGCGGCCTGCATCAGTTTTTCGGGGTCTATTTTGGCAATGCCCAGGTCGGCCAGGGTGGTGGGCAGCCCCACCGACATGCAAAAATCAAGTACCTCTTCCAGCTCTTCCACCGGGGAATTTTCCAGCACCAGCTGGGTTAGGGTGCCAAAGGCAACCTTTTCGCCATGGTAGCAGTGGTGGGTTTCTTCAATGGCGGTAAAGCCGTTGTGCACCGCATGGGCCGCGGCAATGCCGCAGCTTTCGAAGCCAATGCCCGAAAGGTAGGTGTTGGCCTCCACCACATTTTCAAGGGCCCTGGTGCAGGCTTTTTCCCGCAGGGCCACAAGGGCCTTTACGCCGTCGGCCAGCAGGGTTTCGTAGCAAAGCTTGGCAATGGCCCTAGAGGTTACGGTGTACTGCCCGCCCAAAAAGTTGGGGGCATCGGCCTGCTTGCAGGCCCTTGCTTCAAAATAGGTGGCCAGCGCGTCTCCCATGCCCGAAACCAGCAGCCGCGCGGGCGACTTGCTGATGACGTCGATGTCTACCAGCACAACGTTGGGGCTGTTGGGCAAGAACAGATATTCTTCAAACACGCCTTGTTCGCTGTATATAACCGAAAGTGCGCTGCAGGGGGCGTCGGTGGCCGCAATGGTGGGCACAATAATAACCGGCGCCTTGGCATAAAAGGCCACGGCTTTGGCGGTATCGTGAATTTTGCCCCCGCCTATGCCCACAATTACGTCGCTGCCGGCGGCCTTGTAGGCTTTCATGAGGCGGTCTATTTCGGTGCGGCTGCATTCGCCATTGAAAATTTCATAGGTAACGGTGGCGCCAAACTCTTTTGCGCCGGCGTCAATGGGGCTGTCTACACGGCTTTTGCCCGAGGCGCTTACCAAAATAAAAGGCGCCTTGCCAAGGCTGGAGGCATATTTGCACAGGTCCTTTAATACGCCCCTTCCTTGAATGTACCGTTCCGGGCTGCCAATAATGTTCGCCATGAAAACTCTCCTTCGCTCACTTTGTTATTATTTTATCAAATGTACCTGTGTTATTGTACTCCTCGCCCAGTTCCGCTGTCAATATAAAATTCGGTAAAATTTTAACAGCGGGTTTATTGGCAGCCGGGCCCAGCGGCAGCTTTGCGGCCCTACCGCCGAAGCCCCTTTGGGCGGGCGCGGGGGCGCCATTACAAAATTGTGTCTAAAAAGATCTTGTCTATAAATAAGGAAGCCGCGCCCACCGCCGCCATTTCGCAGTGGTCGTACAAAAGGCGGAAATCAATTTTGCTGTCTCGCCACACCTCTGTTTGGGCGGTTTCAAACATTTTGGGAATGAAGGTATCCCCCAGCCCTAAAATTTCTCCGCTGAGGATAACGGCGCTTGGGTCCAGAATATTTACCACGTTGGAAACGGCAATTCCCGCATACTGGGCCGCCCGGCTTAACAGCGAAAGGGCGAATTCGTCCTTTTCCTCTGCAGCGCGGCGCAGGGTTTGCAGGGCCATGCCACCGTCTTGCTTGAAAATTTCGGCAAAAACCGAGGTTTTTTCTTTTTTTACATATTCCAGCGAATGCTCCAGCAGCTTGTTTACCGAGGTATAGGTTTCAAGGCAGCCCTGGTGCCCGCACATACAGCGCGGCCCGTCCGGGTTCATAATCATGTGCCCAATTTCCCCCGAGGCCCCGCTGTAGCCCCTGAAGATACCCTTGTTGTAAATGCCCATGCCAATGCCCCGGCACATGCGAATTAAAACAAAATCGTCCACGTCCTGGGCAACCCCCAGCGCATGGGCCGCAATGGCAATGCAGTTGGGGTCGTGCTCCAGCATTACGTCCAGCCGAAATTCGTTTTTAATGTCATCGCTTACGGGGTAATTTTCAAACCCGTCGAAGTGATGAATTTTAATGGAAATACCCCGGCGCTGGTCCACGTGCCCCGGAAAAGAGATGCCCAGCCCCTTTACCTCTCCCTTATCTGGCAAAAGCGCCATAAGCCTGCGAATTACGCTTTTGGTTTGCTGCATTAAAACCGTGCGGCCAACCCCTTTAATCGGCTCTTTTATCACCTGCTTTACGGTTCCCTTCAGGTCAATTACCACACCGGTAATGCCCTGCAGGTTTACGTCGACGCCGATGATAAGGTTGTGGTCGGAATCAATTTCGATGCTTTGGGAAGAGCGGCCCGTAGAAGAGGGGAATTTGTCTTTTTCCACCAAAATTCCCTTTTGAATGAGGGTGGTTGTGAGGTTGGAAACGCTGCCCCAGCTAAGCCCCGTAATGGCCTGAATTTCCCGCTTGGTAATGGGCCCGTAGCGCCCAATACAGTGGAAAACCGTAAGCAAATTGGTGCTGCGCATGGTGTCGTGGTTGGCAACCTGTTTCATAATTCGCCTATTCCTTTGGCAATTTTTTCTGCTTGCCCTGTGCGTGAATTTTTCAGCAAATACAAAGAGAGTGTGCAATGGGGTATTGCACACTTTTTCTCTGTTTTTCTTTGATTATGATACCACTATTTTCAGTGTTTGTCATTAAGCGGGCAGGGGCCGCCGCCGCATTATTTTTTCTTTGCGTTTTTGCGCATGTCTACGCCAACCGCCGCCACAATGATAAGCCCTTTAAAAATCATTTGCCAATAGGGGCCAACGCCAATAAAGGTAAGCCCGTAGTTGATGATGCCAAAGATGAATACGCCCGCCACCATGCCCGGAATTTTGCCCACGCCGCCGGTGTTGGAAACACCGCCCACCACGCAGGCGGCAATTGCGTCGAACTCGTAGTTCATGCCGTAGGCGTTGGTTGCGCCCCCTGTGCGGGCGGCCTCTAAAACGCCGGCAAACCCAAACAGGGCGCCCCCAATGGCATAAACCGCAACCATAATAGAGGTTACCTTAATACCCGAAACAAGGGCCGCCTCTTTGTTGCCGCCAATGGCATAAATGCTGCGCCCAAACCTTGTTTTGGTTAGCAGGGCCCACACAATGCCCATAATAACAAGCGCAATTATAATGATAACCGGCACAAACCCGATAAAGCCCGAGCCCAAAAAGGTGAAGTCGGCACGCAGGCCGCCAATGGGCTGCGATGAGTTGGGCGGAAGGTCGAAATACAGCGAGTTCATACCGAAAACAGCCACCTGGGTGCCCAGGGTTGCGATAAAGGCCGGAATGGAGAATTTGGTGATGATAAGGCCGTTTACCGAACCAAGCAGCATGCCCACAACAACCGCTATAACAATGGGAATTATAATGCTGAGCTGCGGCAAATTGGGGAAAAAGCGCCGGGAATATTCGGGGGTTTGCAGCATAGAGCCCGCAATAACCGCCGCAATGCCAACCACCCGCCCGGCCGACAAATCGGCCCCGCCCACAATTAAAATCATGGCCATGCCCGAACCGATGATAAGCCTTGTGGAATTTTGAATGAGCAGGTCTTTAAGCACATTGAGAGAGACAAAGCGCGGGTTGATGATGGCAATGACCACAATGAGCAGCAGCAGTACCAAAAAAATGATATTTTGCTGCAAAAAGACTTTCCAGTCGAACTTGGTTTTGCCCGTTAAAGCTCCGCTGTCCATAAATTGAATTCTCCTTCGTCTATACCATAAATTTTGTGGCCAGGTGCATAATGGCCTCTTCTTCAATTTCAGCGCCAACCAATTCGCCCGCTTTTCTCCCTTCGCAGAGAACCACCAACCGGTCGCACAGGCCAATTAATTCGGGTGTTTCGGAAGATATAACAACAATGCTTTTTCCCTGCGCGGCAAGGTCTGCAATAATTGTATAAATTTCGTATTTTGTTCCCACATCAATTCCCCGCATCGGCTCGTCCAGCAGCAGAATTTGCGGGTTTGTCATCAGCCACCGGGCAAACAATACCTTTTGCTGGTTGCCGCCCGACAAATTTTGAATGGGTGTTGAAAAGGAGGGTGTTTTTATTTTCAGCTTTTGAGAGCTTTCAGCGGCCGCCTTTTTCATTCTGGATTTTTTCAAAAAACCGGCTTTGCTGTATTTTTTCATGCTTGCCATCACAATATTTTCCTGTACGCTCAGCACGGGGAATATTCCGGTTTTTCGCCTGTCTTCGGTAAGCAGGGCAAGCCCGTGGTCCATGGCATCATCCGGGGTTTTAATGGTAATTTTTTTGCCCTCCAGCAAAAGCTCTCCTTTTGAAACAGAGCGTATTCCAAAAATGGCTTCTATCAGTTCCGTTCGCTGCGCCCCAACCAGGCCCCCCAAGCCCAAAATTTCTCCTTTTTTCAGAGCAAAAGAAATATTTTCAAAAGAGTGGGGAGAGGGCGAGGTGTATTCCTTTACCTCTAAAAGGGTTTCGCCCGGGGTGTTGCTGCGCGGGGGAAACCTGTTGCTGAGGTCTCGGCCCACCATTCTGGAAATGATAAGGTCTGTTGTAAGCTCGTTTGCCCGCCAGGTTCCCATCATCTGCCCGTCGCGCATAATGCTCACTTCGTCTGATATGCGAAGAATTTCTTCCATTTTGTGGGAAATATAAATAATGGCAACCCCTTCTTTTTTTAAGTCCGCAATAATTTTAAACAGGGTTTCCGTTTCATTTTCGGTTAAAGAGGAGGTTGGTTCGTCCATAATAATTACTTTCGCATTGTACGAAACGGCCTTCACAATTTCCACAGACTGCATTTGCGAAACCGAAAGATTCCCCACGAGGCTGTTCGGGTTGAGCGAAAGGTTGAATTTTTTCAAAAGGGCCTTGCTGTCTTGGTACATTTTTTTGCCGTCGACAAAACGGAAGGGGCCAATTCCCTTTACGGGCAGGCGGCCCAGCCAGATATTTTCCTTCACCGTAAGGAAGGGCTCGGGCTGCAATTCCTGGTGAATCATGGTAATACCGGCCAGCAATGCCTCACGGGAATTGTGAAGGTCAACCTCGTTTCCATCCAACAAAATATTGCCACTGTCTTGCCTGTAAATTCCAAAAAGGCATTTCATGAGTGTAGACTTGCCCGCCCCGTTTTCGCCCATAAGGGCATGCACGCTGCCCGCGCGCACCTTGAGGGTAACATTGTCCAGCGCTTTTACGGAAGAAAACAATTTGGTAATATTCTTCATTTCAATAACATACTCACCCGACGCCATAGTGTCTTACTCCTTTATCTTAAAAGGTATAGGCAATGCTTTGGCATTGCCTATACCTGAAAGAGTTTCTCCCGCTTTTTGTTACCTGAAATCTGCCATGTTTTCTTTGGTTACCGCCACATAGGGAATCCAGACATACTGGTTGTCGGTAATGGTAAATTCAAAATTATCGGCGGTGGGCGCTTCGCCTATTGCCAGCAGGTAGGTTAGGCTGGCAACGGCCTGCCCTTGCCGCACCGCATCGTTCAGCGCGGTGGCCAGCATGGTTCCGTCTTCAATGGCAACCTTGCCGGGTTCGGTGGCGTCAACCCCAACAACAGGCACATATTTGTCGTCTTTAAAATAACCCGCCGCCTTCAGGGCCTCTATGGCACCCAGCGCCATGTCATCGTTGTTGGCAAGCACAGCCTCAATGCTGTCGCCGTGGGCGGCAATAAACGCCTGCATTTTGTTCTGGCCGTCCACACGGTTCCACATGGCGGTGTCTTCCGCAAGCTTTTCCACTTCAATTTCTGCGTCGGTAAGCGCCTTAATGGAGTATTCGGTGCGCAGCTCGGCGTCCTGGTGGCCCGGTTCGCCCTTCAGCATAACATACTGCAGCACGCCATCTCCGTTTTTGTCCGCCTCCGGGTGGGCCTTCCAATATTCGGCCAGCGCCTGGCCCTGAATGGTGCCGGACTCTTCGGCTTTTGCCCCTACGTAGTACACCTTGTCCCACTTTGCCATGTGCTCTTCCAGCGGCTCTGTGTTGAAGAAAACCACCGGAATATCTGCTTTCATGGCCTTGTCAATGACCACGTCGGAGGCGCTGCGCTCCTGCATGTTTACGCCCAGGGCATCGTAGCCTTTTGTGATAAACATATCGATTTTATCGTTCTGCGTGGTTTGCGAGGCCTGCGAATCTACAATATCCACCGTATAGCCAATTTCTGCGGCCCGTGCCGAAATTGCGTTTCTCTCTTCTGTCAAAAATGTATCGTCGAACTTGCGAATGGTTACCCCAATGGTAATGCCGGACGGGTCTACTGCCCCGCCGGACGCGGCGGAGGCGGCTGTGCTGCCCGCCGGTGCAGAGGAACTGGCGGCCCCACACCCTCCGAGCAGCCCTGCGGCCAACACGGCCGCTGTTGCCAAGGCAGCATACTTTTTCATGTGCATTTTCATTATTCTCCTCCTAAATTTCAGTTGTTTTGTGTTCGGGTTCCCTTTTTATGGAAAAGCAAACACCCGGTTTGCCATTGCCATTGCGTGAAGCACATTTCAGCGCCATATTCATCAAGTTATGATAAATGAATGATAGCATAGCAGTCTTTCGAAATCAATAAAATTATAAAATATTGTCAATATATTACAAATACATGTTTTTTATATCAAAAAATTACAAAATAATCTTTATTTATAGAAATTTTTGAAACAATGGCGTATTCTGTTCTTGAACAATGTATCACTTAATGATATAATTATGCAAGATTGGATACGCCAATTTCCCGCATTCGAACCTCACAATTTTTTAAGGAGAGCATTATGAAAAACACCCACCTTTCCAACGAACTGGAACAATACGCAAAAGAGGTTGCCGAGCAGGTTGTAACGTCTGACTTTGAAACGCTGGCAGCCATTATTGAAGAGCTTGTTGAGGCCAAGAACCGGGGAAACCGCATTTTTACCGCCGGCAACGGCGGAAGTGCCGCCACCGCCTCGCACATGGCGAACGATTTTACGAAGGGGGTGCGGGTTCACGGGCGGAACGGCTTTAATATAGAGTGCCTGGCCGATTCCCTGCCGGTTGTTACCTGCCTTGCCAACGACTTTTCCTACAATGATATTTTCACCATTCAGCTGCGCACCAAAGCAAAACGGGGCGATGTGCTGGTGGTTTTCAGCGGCAGCGGCAATTCGCCCAACATTGTAAACGCCGTGCAGCTGGCAAACGAAATGGGCCTGGTAACCATTGGCTTTGGCGGCATGGGCGGCGGCAGGCTGGCGGGCCTGTGCCGGCACCTGCTGGTTGCCCCCACCAATTCCATGGAACAGCTGGAAGACATGCACATGCTGTATGAGCACGCCATGGTTTGCAGCCTTCAAAAACTGTTAAAAGACCAGTGGGGCATTGAAATTATCCGCTACCCAAACCCGGCCCACGCCGTATCGGCGGCTTTGTTTGATTTTGACGGAACCATCAGCCTTATCCGCGAGGGCTGGCAGGAAATTATGATTCCTTATTTTATTGAGGTGCTGGCCGCCACCCCCGCCTGCGAACCACAAGAGGAAATTCGCGACATTGTTTGCCGGTTTGTAGACACCCTTACCGGCAAGCAAACCATTTTCCAGTGCATCCGCCTGGACGAAGAGGTGGTAAAACGGGGCGGCGCCAAAACCGACCCCTACCTGTACAAGGCGGAGTACCTGCGCAGGCTTTCACTGCACATTGAAAACCGCCACAAAGAGCTTGAGGCGGGCGGCGACCCGGAAAAATACCTGGTGCCCGGCAGCCGCGCTTTGCTGAAAGCCCTGCAGGCCAGCGGCATTCGCTGCTACCTTGCCAGCGGAACCGATGAGGAGGATGTGTTGCAGGAGGCACGGCTGCTGCAAATAGACGGCTGCTTCGACGGCGGCATTTACGGCGCGAAAGACGGCGTTATGGATTGCTCGAAAGAACTGGTGATCCATTCCATTCTAAAAGACAACAACCTTTCGGGCACCCAGCTGGTTGCCTTTGGCGACGGCTATGTGGAAATTGAACTGGTGGAAGAACTTAATGGCTACGCCTTTGGTGTTGCCACCGACGAGGTGCGCAGAAAGGGAATTAATGAGCACAAGCGCCAGCGCTTGCTGGAGGCGGGCGCCTCGGCCATTATTCCGGATTTTGCAGAAGCGGAAGCCATTGTAGCCTTTATAAAAAAGGGGGCCGAATAACATGCCTTTTCCCCTGTTTGATACAAGCAAGCTTTCCATTCTTCCCCTGGCAGACCGCATTCACGACGTGAATATTCAGGTGGTTCGGGAGCTAAGCGACCCCCTCCCCGATTTTTCTCACCCCAATATTTTGCCCATTGCGCAGGATGTTGTGCAGGCAAGGCGAAGCGCCGGCGCCACCGTGCTGATGATGTATGGGGCCCATGTAATACGCACCGGCAACGCGCTGTACATGATTGAGCTGATGAAGCGGGGCCTTGTTACCCACTTTGCAACAAACGGCGCGGGCTCTATTCACGATTTTGAATTTTCCATGATTGGCAGCACCTGCGAAAGTGTTGCCAAATACATCAGCGAAGGGCAGTTTGGCCTTTGGAAGGAAAGCGGCATTCTAAATGACGTGATTGTGCAGGGCGCCAAAGACGGCCTTGGCTGGGGCGAGGCCGTGGGCCGCCATATTTGGGAAAACAATTTCCCCTACCGCGAGAAAAGCGTTTTGGCCATGGGGTACCACCTGGGCGTGCCCTGTACCGTGCATGTTGGCATAGGCAACGACATTATCCACGAGCACCCCAACTGCAGCGGGGCCGCCATGGGCCAAACCTCTTACACCGATTTTTTGATTTATACCCAAAGTGTTACAAAGCTGGAAGGGGGCGCTTTTCTGAATTTCGGGTCTGCCGTAACCGGGCCGGAGGTATACTTAAAGGCCCTTTCCATGGCCCGGAACGTGGCAAAGCAGGAGGGCCGTAAAATTGCCCATTTTTCGACCGCCGTATTTGATATGCAGCCCCTGGACGGCGCTAATTTTGATGCGGCGCCCCCCAAAACAGACCCCCGTTATTACTTCCGCCCCTGGAAAACAATTTTGGCAAGAACCGTTGCCGACGGCGGAAAAAGCTATTATGTATGCGGCGAGCACCAAAATACCGTGCCGGTTTTGGCAAACGAAATTTTTAAGCTGGACCGGCAGCCAGGGTAAATAAACGAGGAGGAATGGGAATGGACCTTGCCAAAAGCCTTGCCGATATTTTGCAGGTTCTCGGCAAAATACCGGAGCTGACCATTACGGTTATGGGCGATTACTGCCTGGACAAGTATTTGTATATAGACCCGCGGCGCGATGAAGATTCGGTGGAAACCGGCTTAGTTGCCTACCAGGTAGACCGCAAAGAAATTTACCCCGGTGTTGGGGGCACGGTTGCCGCCAACCTGTGCGCCCTGGGCACCCGCGTGCTGTGCGCGGGCATGGTGGGCCGGGACGGCGAAGGCAGTGAAATGCTGGAAAAGCTGCGGGCGCTTGGCGCCAACACCGATTCCATGGTTGTTTCGGAAGAAATTTATACCAGCACCTACATTAAACCCATGCGCAAGGGTGAGGACGGCATATACCGCGAGCTGAACCGGATGGACATTCGCAACTTTGCCCCCACCCCCGCGCATTTGGAGGATTTGCTGATTGCCAACCTGGAAAGCTGCGCCGCCGTTTCCGACGGAATTATCATCACCGACCAGTTTTTCGAAACCGACTGCTCGGCGGTAACCTCCCGCATACGCAAAAAAATTGGCGAAATTGCCGCCAATTTTCCGGGTAAATTCTTTTATGCCGATTCCCGCGGGCACATCAACGCCTACCGAAACGTTGTTATCAAATGCAACCATTTAGAGGTGGTGCAGGCCATTTTGCCCGAGTATACCGGTGAAATTACCGCAGAGCAGATAGAAGCCTGCGGCAAATCCCTCTACCGGCAAACCCACCGCCCGGTTATTGTAACCCAGGGGGAAAAGGGCTCACTGGTATTCAACGGCGAAGGCCCCGTTGCCGTTCCCGCCTTTTTGGTGCAGGGGCCCATTGATATTGTGGGCGCGGGAGACGCCACCAACGCCGGAACGGTTGTTGGCCTTTGCCTGGGCCTGCCGCTGCCTGCCGCCGCCCTGCTGGGGAACGCGGTTTCCTCGATTACCATTCAGCAAATTGGCGTTACCGGCACGGCCACCCTTCCACAGGTGCGCCGCCGCCTAACCGAAACTTTGGCCGCGCTGGAAAAGTGCCGGTTGAAAGAAATTGAAGGGAGCAATAAATGAAAGCGGTTGTTTTGACACAGCGGGGGCATCTTTCGTATTTGGAGGTTCCCACCCCAAAGCCCCCTTTGGGGTGGGCGCTGGTGCAGGTAAAGGCCTGCGCTGTTTGCGCCACAGACCTTGAACTGATTTACAGCGATATTGTACAGCCCGATTATCCCCTGATTCCCGGGCACGAGTGGGCGGGCGTTGTGTCCGCCGTGGGAAGCGAGCGCCACAGCGCGTGGGTTGGAAAACGCGTGGTGGGCAGCAACGATGTTGGCTGCGACGAATGCGAGGAATGCCTGAGCGGGCGCACCCGGTATTGCAGCAGCTTTAAGGAAATAGGCTTTTTGTTGAACGGGGGCTACGCGGAATATATGCTGGTGCCCTGCAAAAATTTGTACGAGCTGCCCGGCGGTATTTCCTTTATACAGGGCGCCCTGCTGGAGCCGCTGGCCGTTGGCGTTGGCTGTGTGGAAAAGGGCGGCATTCACCTTGGCGACACCGTTACCGTAATTGGCATGGGCTCTATTGGCCTCAACATCATAGCGGCTGCAAAAGCCGCCGGTGCCGTTAAAATTGTTGCGGCGGCCTCTTCCGATACCCGGTGGGAGTACGCCCAAAAAGCGGGCGCCGATTTGCTGGTTACCACCACAACGCAAAACCTGGTTGCCGAGGTGCGCAGGCACCACCCCGGCGGCTCGCACGTTGTGCTCGACGCCACCGGCAACCAAGCCTGCATTCAGAACGCTTTTAACGCCACACGCCTTGGCGGCACCGTAGTGCTGGCCGGGTATGGCGGCGGCAAAAGCATGGCTTTGGTGCTGGACGATGTTCACATCAACAATTTGCAGGTAATGGGCGCGGGCAAAAACTGGGGCCATGTGCGGGCTTCTTTGGAGCTGCTGGAAAGCGGCCTTACAACCGACTATATGGCAACCGACATTCTTGCCCTGCCGCAGTACCAGCAAGCGCTGGAGGCTGCGGAAAAGCGGCCCAAAGGTTTTGTTAAATCGGTTTTTGTATTCGAATAATTCCGCCGTTTGCAAAAAAAGGAGTGGCTTTTATGCGGGAATGCATTCTGGCGCTGGACATTGGCACCTCCTCTACCAAGGCGCTGGCCGTGGCGCGGGGCGGCGAAAGCGTAAGCTGCAAAACAGTTTTGCAAAATACCGCCCCCACCGCACTGAATTTTTATGAAAACGCCATAAACGCCGCTGCCCGCTGCATTGCAGAAAACAGCCTTGCCCCCACTGCCGTATGCTTAACCAGCCAGGTGGGCAGCTACCTGATGTACA
>JBKEBR010000167.1:0-3249 GCA_047973285.1 Oscillospiraceae bacterium
GACTTCACCGCAAACGCTGCCAGGGCCGCCGCCTGGTTTGGCGACAAGCTGGATTTTTTGATTTTAAACGGCGACATGGCCTCTTTTGTAAACCAGCCGCAAGACCTTACCCGCGCCCTAAAGCTGGCGAACGCGATAACCGGCGGCAGCCGCCCGGTGGTGTACGCCCGCGGCAACCACGAGGCAAAGGGCAACCTTGCCGCCCAGCTGCACCGGTACGTGGGGGCAAGCGGAGAAAATTTTTATTACACCTTCCGCCTTGGCAGCGTGTGGGGCGTGGTGCTGGACATGGGGGAAGACCACCCCGACAGCTGGTGGGAATTTTACGGCACCGCCCATTTCAATGAATACCGCGCCCGGCAGCTTGCCTTTTTGCAGGCGCTGAACGCCACCCCCGAAACCGGCTACAACGCCCCCGGCGTAACCACCCGCCTTGCCATAAGCCATGTGCCCATCACCTATGCCGAGCCGGAGGATTTTATGGCCGAAACCAAAGAGCCGTTGGTAGAGCAGCTCAACCAAATGAAGCTTTCGGTGATGCTCAGCGGGCATATTCACACTCTTTGCTGGCTGGACGAAACCACCCCGGCGGGGCAAATGCTAACCGACGCCGAAACCGGCGAGGAAATTGGCACCCCGCTGAATGCCAATTTCCCCACCTTTGTCAGCTCCCGCCGCAGCAACCTGCAAACCGTAACCCAAAAGGAAAACGAGTTTGGCGGCGGGCACATTGGCCTTGCGGCTGAGGTAAAGGGCGGCGAAAGCCTGTTTTGCTATACAAACAGCACCGGGCAGCCCATACAGCTGTTCAACCGGTGGACGGGGGCGGCTCAGCCCCAGCCCTTCGCGGCAGCCGGGGCCCCCGGCGGCGCGTAGCACCCGTGGCTTGCCTCGGCAGTCTGCCCCGTTTCGGGTGCCGCCTGCGGCGCGGCAAAGCCGCTTTCACCAAAAACAGGCATAGCGGCGGCCCGCCCCGGCATGGGCTGCCTCTTTGCAGGTAAAAGCCCGGCCCGCGGAGCGCAAAAGCGTTTGGGGGCAGGGGCTTTTGCTTTTTTGAAAAAAACGCCATGCAGCCGGGTGGGCGGGGCCCCTCAAACGTTTGCCCATGGGCTGTTTATGCCCGCCCCGTTTCGGGTGCTGCCTGCGGCGCGGCAAAGCGGCCTTCACCAAAAACAGGCACAGCGGTGGCCCGCCCCGGGCTGTGGTCGTGCGCTTGCTATACAATATAAAAGGTGAAAGGTCAAAGGCCGCCCTGCCGGGGCCTTGGCCCGCCCGGCCCCGCGGGCAAATTTGGGGAAAAGCACATAAAAAAGCCGTTTTTGGCACCTGCCAAAAACTCTGGCCGCAGGGCCCGCGCCAAAGCGCCCCGGCGGCTTTTTGGCGGCCATTTACAACCGCCGCCGCCCCGGTTATAATAAGTACGAAAAAACATCAAACAACACAGGCCGTACCCTGCTCTTGCGCGTTTGCGCCGGGGCTTTTGCGCTGTATGCCAAACTTTGGCGCGGGCTGTGCTGTTACAAGGGAGCAACACATGAAAAACGTACTGATTGGCCAGTCTGGCGGGCCCTCGGCGGTTATCAACGCCTCGCTGGCGGGGGCGGTGCGGGCCGCCCGCCAAAGCAAGGCGGTGGGCCGGGTATACGGCGCCCTCAACGGCATCGAGGGGTTTTTGCAGCGCCGGGTGGTAGACCTTGGCGCCCAGCTGCCCACCGAACAAGACCTTGCCCGCCTGTGCGCCACCCCGGCCATGGCGCTGGGGTCCTGCCGGCGCAAGCTGCCCGCCCCGCCCCACGAGGTGTACGGCCAAATACTGGCTCTTTTTAAAGAGTACAACATTGGCTACTTTTTTTACATCGGCGGCAACGGTTCCATGGACACGGTAGACAAAATTGCCGCCTTTCTGGCGGCGCAGGGCGAGGAAATTCGCTGCATCGGCATTCCCAAAACCATCGACAACGACCTTGCCGAAACCGACCACACCCCCGGCTTTGGCTTTGCCGCCAATTTCATTGCCAACACCATGGCGCAAATCATCTGCGACAGCAGCGTGTACAACCGCCCTTCGGCGCCACCATTGTGGAAATTATGGGCCGCAACGCGGGCTGGCTTACGGCGGCGGCGGCGCTGGCGGGCGAAAAAAGCGGCGGGCAGGGGCCGCACCTGGTGTTTCTGCCCGAGGTAAGCTTTGGCGTTGAAGCCTTTTTGCAAAAGGTGCAGGCGGCGCAGGCAAAGCACCAGAATGTGGTGGTGGCGGTGTCGGAGGGGGTTCGCACCGCCGAAGGCGCCTATGTGGGCGAAATGCAGGGCTCGGCGCAGGACGATTTCGGCCATGGCACCCTTGGCGGCGTAGGCCAGGTGCTGGAAAACCTTGTGCGCGAAAGGCTGGGCTGCAAGGTGCGCGGCATCAACCTCAACGTTTTGCAGCGGGCCGCCGGGCATTTCGCCTCGGCAACCGATTTGGCCGAGGCCGAGGCCGTGGGTGCCGAGGGCGTGCGCCTTGCCCTGGCGGGCGAAACCGGCAAAATGGTGGCCATTCGCCGGGTGTCGAACAGCCCCTATGCCGTAGAGTATGCGGGGGTAGAGGTGAGCCGGGTTGCCAACAAAGAGCGCAAGGTGCCGCTGGAGTGGATTGGCGAGGCCGCCGTGCTGCCGCCCCTGCTTGCCTACCTGCGCCCCCTGATGGTAGATTTGCCCGCCCTGCCCCGGTGCGGCTATTTTTATGTAGACCGGCAGCGGCTGGTGCAGCCCTGAAAAGGAGTTTGGCGCGGCGCTGTGCTGTGCTGTGCGGGCCCTTGACCAGGAAGCGGTTGCCGCGGCCCGGCGGTTTTTAGTGCGTTTGTTGCACTTGGCGCGCAGAGTGAAGGTTGGCATGCCCCGGCGGCAAAGCGGTGTGGCGGCGGCCCGGCGCGTCCCTTTTTTAGGGTGAAACCTGCTTTTGGCCTGCCGTTTTCCATTGCTGATTGCCGGTGCTGTTCCCGGGCTTTCTTTTATACCTATACTATATAGAACAGTGGGGCTTGGGTGCGGTAAAGCGGCGCCATTGCCCCAAAGCAAACTGAAAAAACAGGCGAGAGCCGCCCCGGCATGTTCCCTATTTAGGGCGAAATCTGCTTTTGGCCCGCTGTTTTCCATTGCTGTTTGGCGGTGCTGTTCCCGGGCTTTCTTTTATACTATATAAAATAGTGGGGCCGGGGCGGCTCTTTGTGTGGCGCGTAAAAAGAAGAAATATGAGGTATGTACAAAGAA
>JBKEBR010000168.1:0-4492 GCA_047973285.1 Oscillospiraceae bacterium
CTCCAATGAAAATAACATCACTTTGGCATCTAAAACAGCAACCCAGGTTAATCCTTTTGACGAAGTTGGCTATCGAAGTGCTTTTGCCGATGAATTGAGCCGATTCACCAAAAAAGAAAAAACGCTGGTAGGTGAAAAAGGAATCATGCTTTCCGGCGGACAAAAGCAACGCATTAGTTTGGCACGAGCGCTTTATACGCCTTGCGACCTGCTCATTCTCGATGATGTATTTTCGGCTGTTGATACCGATACCGAACGTTTTTTAATTCAACAGATTTTTGAAAATCAATACACCCCGGCTGATGACCTGTCAGCCGGGGTGTATTGATGAAAAAGCAAATTTTTTAAAAAGGCGCCGGGGCGCGCTGTGCGGCGTGCAAAAAAACAAAGAGCCACAAAACATCTATTCTGCCGCCGGGTTTATGGCGGCGTACAGGGCCACATCGCAAAAGCGGCCAAGGTTGTCGCGGGCGGCGCTGCGTAGCACCCCCTCAAAGGCAAGGCCGCATTTTTCCATCACCCGGCCCGAGGCGGGGTTTTGGGTGTGGTGGCGTGCCTCCAGCCGCCGAATGCCGCAGCCGAACAAATATTCCTTTACCGCGGCCAGCGCCTCGGCGGCAAGCCCCCGGCCCCACCAGGGCGTGCCAAGGCAATAGCCAACCTCGGCCTGGGCCAGGGCGTTGTTCAGCTTCACCACCCCAATGCTGCCAATGGGCAGCGGGCCGCCCGGCTGCTTCAGGGCTATGCACCAGTTGCAGGTTTCAGGGTTTTGGGTTTCCTTTTCCCACAGCTTTAAAAGGGCCCTGGTTTCGGCCAGGGTTTGGTGGGGCAGCCAGGCAAGGTAGCGGGTAACCTCGGCGTTGGCGGCCCAGTTGGCGTACATGGCGTGGGCGTCGGCCCGGGTAAAGGGGCGCAGCAAAAGGCGGGCGGTTTGCAGGGGCTGGGTTCCTTGCAGGGTGGGCATATTGGTTCTCCTTTTTGGGCGGCAGGCGGGCTATTTGGCGGTTTGACAGGCGGATAAGAGATAGCCAAAAGCAAAGCGGGGCAGTAAAAAAGGCACAGCAGCTTTGGCGGGCAGGGAAGTGGAATGTTCAAGGCAAGGCAAGCCGGTGAGAAAGGCACGGCCACCACGACTTGCTTTGGTAAAAACATTAAAAGCAAAGCGGCCATTGAAAAGCTGCAGCGGTGATGATGGGAAGGAAAGGGCGTGTTGAAAATAAGGCAGGCTGGGAAAAAATTGAACGTAAAGCGGGCCTGCCCAAAAGCCAAGGCGGTCTTGGCGGGCTGGAAAGGCGGTTTCAAAAAAAGCGGGTCGGAAAAAGCGCAATAGCCCCGGCTGGCCGGAAAGAGAGTGCTACCCTCAAAGCGCGCCCGCGGGGCGGGCAGGGAAGCTTTGGCGGGTGGTAAAAGCGACGCATACAAAAAAGAACGGCGACTTTGGTGGGCAGGTAAAAGAGAATAAAAAACCCAATAAGCCGGTGAAAAAACCTGCCGGCTTTGGCAGGCGAATTAAGAGGGCACCAAAGATAAAGCGAGTTGGCAAACACACAGCCGCCTTGGCTGGCTAAGAAATTCTTTAAAAAAGCAAGCTGCTGCAAAAGGCACAGCTGCCTTGGCGGGCGCTGCCCCGGCAAACCGGGCCGGGCATGCAAGGCCCGGCCCACAGGTTTCTAACGGGGCAACAAGCGGGCCTGCCCGTGCGCTGCCCCGCGCTGCAAGCCTTGCGGCGGCTGCCTTGCCTATGGGCGCTCGGGCCGGGGGCTGCGTATCTCCATCCAGGTGCCGGGCTTTTGCAGGGGGGCAAAGCCGTGCCGGGCGTAAAAGCCCCCGGCGTCGTCGGTGTACAGCAGCCACTGGTACACATTTTTCAGCGTTTCGCAGTGCAAAATGTGGTCAATCATCTGGTGGCCTATACCCTGCCCGCGGCAGCCCTCGTCCACCACCACGTCGGAAAAATAGGCAAAGCGTATCTTGTCGGAAATTACCCGCGCAAAGCCCACCTGTTTTCCGTTTTGGTAGGCGCTCACCACGTAGGCGGCGTTTTCGGCGGCGGTGCGCACCTCCCACTCGGCAATGCCGGGCACCCAGTAGGTGCCGCCCAACAGGCGGGTAAGGGCTTCAAAATCTACATTTTCCACGCCGGGGCGCAGTTCAATTGGTTCACTCATGGCGGTTTCCTCATTTCCGGCAGTGCCGTGTTGTTGTACAAAACAATAGCACATTTTGCGCCGCAAAAAAAGCGGGCCCCGCACAAAACTGCTGGGCAAAAAAAATACCCGGCCCCGCCCGTTTGCCATTCTGTAAGGGCAGGCCAGGCCGCCCCGCTAGTGGCTGTGGGTGTGGTGCAAATCTGGCGTGTGGGGGTGGCGGTGGGCCATTTCTCCGTGGGTGTGGGGGTGGCTGTGCTCGCCCTCCACCGGGGGCACATGGGTGTGGGTGTGGTGGCCATCGCTGTGGTTGTGGCGGTGCTCGTGGGCAAGGGCAGGGTGCAGGTGGCGGTGGGCGTGCCGCTCGGTGGCGGCAAGGTAGGCGCCCGCCACCATAACCCCAAAGGCGGCCAGGTACAGCACCGTTGGCAGCTGGCGGAAAATGGCGAAGGAAAGCCCCGCCCCAATAAAGGGGGCAAAGGCGTAGTAGGCGCTGGTGCGGGCGGCGCCCAGCTGCCGCTGGGCCAGTATGTAAAAGTAAATGCTAAGGCCGTAGGCCACAAAGCCCACCAGCAGGGCCAGGGCAATGGGGCCGGGGCGCAGGGCGTACTGGCCCAGCGCAAGGGCAATGGCAAGGCTGCCAAGGCCCGAGCCAAAGCCCTTTACCACCACAATTTCCAGCGGGTTTTTGGCGGAAAGTACCCGGGTGCAGTTGTTTTCCACGCCCCAGCAAACGCAGGCCAGCAGCACCAGCAGCGCCCCCGGCGAAAAGGAAAGCCCGGCGGGGTTTTCCACCGAAAGCAGAATGCTGGCAAGGGTAATCAAGGCAATGGCGGCCCACATGCGGGGGCCCACCGCCTCTTTAAACACCACAAGGGCTATTACGGTGGTGGCCACAATTTCAAAATTGTTCAGCAGGGCGGCGGTGGCGGGGGTGGTAAGGCTAAGGCCCAGCAGCAGCAAAATGGGGGCGGCAATGTCCAGCAGCACCATGGCAATTACATAGGGCAGCTCTTTTTTGGTAATGGGGGCCTCTTTTTTTTGCTCTGTGCCGGGGCGCAGGCGGCCCACCGCCAGCATGCCAAGCCCCGCCCCAAGGTACAAAAGGGCGGCCATAAAGGTGGGGGGCAGGCTGGTTAGCAGCAGCTTACTAATGGGGGCGCTTATGCCGTAGCACAGGGCGGCCAGCACGGCAAAGGCAATGGCGGTGTTGCGGGTTTTCATGAAAAAATCCTCCTTGGGGAAGTGGGGCCGAATGCCCGGCAGCCGGTGGCGGCCAGGTGGCGGCGGGGGCGCCCTTGCGGGCCCTGCCGCAATTTATGAGCTGCCAAAGCCTGCCTTTCGGGCCAGTGCCGGCGGCCTTTTCGCCGTGGGCTTGCGGCGAAAAGTAGCGTTCCCTTGGGCTAAACCGCCCGCGGGGCCGCCCTTCGGCAGCCGGTGCCGGGCAGGTGCGGCAGAATTTTTTGGCGGCGGGCAGCGCCCTTATACACAGGCAGCATACACGCCTTTGCCTGCCATTATAACACCCCGGCGCAGGTTTAAAAAGCCGCAAAGCCAATTTTTTGCAGTGTTCATTTCCATTTTTTAAAAAGTGGGTAAAATGCCGCTGTTAAAAACACAGCCACAGGCCGCACGGCTTTGGGGCGAAACGGGTAAAGCCGGGCGGGCTTTTGCGTATCCCCATAATATAATGTCTTATTATTATGAAATATTGTATAAGAAAATCCGAATTATCTATGTAAGGTAAGGCGGGAAAAGGGTGCGGCAGAGGCAGCCGGTGAAAAATTCGGCAATTGCGCAGGCGCGGCGGCGGGCAACGCCAACCGCAAACCTGGCGGTATCAAGGCAGGCTGTTTCCAAGCGGGGGCCGAACGGGGCACTGCCCGGCACCGAAACCCTGCTGCAAAGCGGCAGGGTTTCCGGCGCAGCAACCGGTTTTCTTTTGGCTGAAGCGGTACCACCTGTTTGGCCCGCTTGCCCGCTGCCAATGGCAAGCAGGGAAAACCCCGCAAAAGAAAAGGTAGAGGGCCCTTGCCACCTTGCCGGTTTGCCATTGGCGGCGCCGGTGCCTGCCGCAATTCCAAAGTGGTTTGTGCGGCTTATTTTGCGTGTTCGGCTTGCGTTTTTGAGGTGGCTTTTCTGCGGGCTTTTGCGGGTATCTGGCTTTGCTTTTTTTAAGCGGGCATATAGGGTAGGCCCCGGGCTTTTCCACCGCTTGCCCGCATACCCTGCTTATCTACCGGTGGTTTTTTAAAAGCGGCATATAGGGCAGCCGCCGGGCCTTTTCACGGTCCGCCCGCTGGGCGGCAAGCGGCAAATATGCTATACTACTGTTAAAAAAACAG
>JBKEBR010000169.1:0-2309 GCA_047973285.1 Oscillospiraceae bacterium
CCGGGGTTGAATACATGCAAACCATTCCAGAGCAGTTTCTGGCGCTTCGAAAACAATACATTGAAAGCCGTTTTGGCAAATTAAACGAAATGCAGCGCGACGCGGTTTTTACCACCAAAGGCCCGCTGCTTATTTTGGCGGGTGCGGGCAGCGGCAAAACCACCGTTTTGGTAAACCGCATTGCAAACCTTGTTTTGTTTGGCAATGCGTACCATTCTGAAGAGGTATACGGGGAAGTTACTTCCCCCTTGCTGGCCGAGCTGGAGGCTTGCGTAAAAGGCGAGGCTTCCCCTTCGCCGCAGCTTGCCCCCCTGCTTGCGGTGGGGCCTGTGCGCCCCTGGAATGTGCTGGCCATTACCTTTACCAACAAGGCGGCGGGCGAATTAAAGAGCCGCCTTGCCCGAATGCTGGGCGAGGAAATTGGCGGCGAGGTAAACGCTTCTACCTTTCACTCGGCCTGTGTTCGCATTTTGCGGCGGGAAGCGGAAAAACTTGGGTTTCCCACCTCCTTCACCATTTACGACAGCGACGACCAGCAGCGGGTGCTGAAGGAAATTTACAAAACCCTGAACATTGACGACAAGTTTTTGGCGGTGCGGGCCTGCGCCTCTGCCATTGGGCGGCTGAAGGACAAAATGGTGCCCCCAAGCGAAGCGGCGGCAAACCCTGCCGATACCCGCAGCCAGCTGGTGGCACAGGTATATGCGGCATACGCCAAGCGCTGCAAGGCCGCCGGCGCCATGGATTTTGACGATTTAATTTACTATACGGTGCGCCTTCTGCGGGAGCAAAAAGAGGTTCGCGATTACTACCAAAACCGTTTTCGCTATATTTTGGTGGATGAATACCAAGACACCAGCGTGGCCCAGTTTCAGCTGGTAAACCTTTTGTGCGGCGAAGACGCCAATATTTGCGTGGTGGGCGACGATGACCAGAGCATCTACCGTTTTCGCGGGGCCACCATAGAGAATATTTTGGGGTTTGAGCAGCGTTTTGCCGGTGCTAAGGTAATTCGGCTTGAACAAAATTACCGCTCTACCTCCAATATTTTAAACGCGGCCAACTGCGTTATTAAAAATAACCAGGGCCGCAAGGGCAAAACCCTGTGGACAGACAACGGGGAAGGCAGCAAGGTGGAATACTACCATGCCGAAAACGAGCAGGACGAGGCCATACACATTGCCGAGGTAATTGGCCGGCATGTAAAAGAGGGCGCAGGCCTGAAAGACCACGCGGTTTTATACCGTATGAATGCGCAGAGCAGCCCGGTGGAAAACTATTTTACCAGGGCGGGTATTCCCTATAAAATTGTTGGCGGCCTGCGCTTTAACGACCGCAAGGAAATTAAAGACCTGCACGCCTACATGAGCATTGTGGCAAACCCGCAGGATAATTTGCGCCTGCGCCGTATTATTAACGAGCCCAGCCGCAAAATAGGCGCCACCACACTGGATGCCGTTGCAGACATTGCCGACGGGCTTGGCGTAAGCATGCTGGAGGTGGTACGCAATGCCGCCCAGTACCCGCAAATTTCCCGCGCGGCAGGGGCCCTGCAGGGCTTTTATGGTATTTACCAAAAGTTGCAGGAGGCGGCTGAAACGCTGCCGCTGGAGCAATTTGCGGCGGAGCTGCCCGATATTACCGGCTACCGAGCCATGCTGGAGGCGCAGGGTGAAGAGGGCATAACCCGCCTTGAAAATATTGGGCAGCTGGTTTCCAACGTAAAAACCTATACAGACCAGCATGGCCTGGAGGGCACGCTGGAGGGCTACCTGGAAGAAATTGCGCTTATTTCAGACATTGACGGGTACGACGAAAGCACCGATGTGGTGGTAATGATGACCATGCACGCCGCCAAAGGGTTGGAGTTTCTCTATGTATTTATTGTGGGCCTGGAAGAGGGAATATTCCCCAGCGACATGAGCCGGTGGCAGCCGGAAGACCTTGAAGAGGAGCGGCGGCTTTGCTATGTGGGCATTACCCGCGCCAAAAAAGAGCTGTACCTTTCCAGTGCCGCCAGCCGGCTGCTGTACGGGCAAACCCGCCGCAACCCGCCCAGCCGCTTTGTGGAAGAAATTGAACCCGGCCTTTTGAACCAGCAATCTTCGCCTCACGCCATGGGCTTTTCCGGCCGTACGGGTGGCAGGCCGGAGGCGGGCGCAGGGGCAGGCTATTTAAACGGCGAATACAACCGGCAGCCGGCGGCGCGCGGCGCAGGGCAAAGCCGCTTTGGGGCCCCGGCCCCGGCCCCGGCCAGCCGCTCTACCCTTGCGGCCGCGGGGGCAGGCTTTACGGCGGTTGCTGCCAAG
>JBKEBR010000170.1:0-2321 GCA_047973285.1 Oscillospiraceae bacterium
GCGGCTAGAGGGCCACAGCGTAGACGCCCTGTCGCCCGGGGATAGAGCGCTGGCGCTACAGGCGGGCTTTGCCCCCGCGGACATACCGATTATCTCCTACAACGTTGCCGCCGGGGAAATGGGCTTTGCGGTAAGCCGGAGCAGTCTGGTAAGTGTCGATTCCCTCTCGCAGCTGCAAACCTATGGCGAGGCTTGTCCCGGCACCTCGGTGGCGGTGCGGCTTAACCCCGGGGTGGGGGCGGGGCACAGCCAAAAGGTAATTACCGGCGGCAAAAGCAAGTTTGGCATTATGCTAAGCGAAATTCCGGCCATTTTGCAGCTGGCGGGGCGCTACGGCCTGCGCATTGCAGGGGTAAACCAGCACATTGGCTCGCTGTTTCTGGAGGGGGCCGAATACCTTGCGGCAGCCGAAACCCTGCTCAAAGCGGCGCTGCAATTCCCCGCCCTCTCGTTTGTAGACCTTGGCGGGGGCTTTGGCGTGCCCTATGGCGAAGAGGAACGGCTGAACCTTGAAGAGCTGCGCCCCCCGCTGGCACGGCTGGTGCGGCAGTACCTTGCCGCCGCCGGGCGGCAGGACATTTGCATTAAAACCGAGCCCGGCCGCTACGTGGTGGCGGAATGCGGCACCCTGCTTGGCAGGGTGCTTAGCCGCAAGCAAAACTATGGCGAAACCTACATTGGCACCGACCTTGGCTTTAACGTGCTGATGCGCCCGGTTTTATACGATTCTTACCACGAGCTTTATGTGTATGCCGCTTCAGGGCAAACCGAAGAGGCAACGGTGGTGGGCAATATCTGCGAAAGCGGCGATATTTTGGCAAAAAGCAGGCGGCTGCCCAAAGCCGAACCGGGCGATATTTTGGCGGCCGAGGTGGCGGGGGCCTATGGGTATTGTATGTCGTCCAACTACACCTGCCGCCTGCGCCCGGCCGAGGTGCTGCTGGCGCAAAATGGCGGCCACCGGCTTATTCGCCGCCGAGACACCTGGGAAGATTTGCTGCGCCAATTTGTATAGGCAAATTTTGTGTGGGCAAATTTTGAAAAGTGAATACCCCAAAAAATGCCTTGCTGCACCGCTTTTTTGCAAAAATATGGAAAAGCGGGCGAAAAGGCGTGCAATTTACGCTTGTAATTTATGCCTGTAATGTGGTAAAGTGATAAATATCTTTTATGCCTTGTTTGCCCCATGGTTGCTGTTCACTTATTTTGCTGCGGCGCTGCTTCTTTCCCGCTTGCACGTACAAAACACTGTATCGGCAAACAACGGCGTTTGCTCAAAGCAAACTCTCTGCTTGTGCGCTGCTATTCCGGGAAACCTCCAGCGAGAGGTTTTCCGGTTTTGTTTATAAAAAGGCTTTACTGGCCACTTTGTCCATGGCGTACATGGTTTTAAAAATATTTTGTGAAGGATGACCCCACCCATGAAAATCACAAACCTGCGGCTGGCCGATGTGAGCATTCCGCTGAAAAGGCCCTTTAAAACAGCGCTGCGCACGGTGAACGCCGTGCAGGATATTGTGGTTTGCATTGAAACCGACGAGGGCGTGTGCGGCTACGGCGAGGCCGCCCCCACCGCGGTCATTACCGGCGATACCACCGGCAGCATTCGGGAGGCCATTTTGGTTTACCTTGCGCCGGTGCTGCTGGGGCGCGATATTGATGATTTTGAAAACCTGCTGGCCGCCGTAAGCGGGGCTATGGTAAAAAACACCTCGGCCAAGGCCGCGGTAGACATTGCCCTGCACGATTTGTTTGCCAAAAGCTGCCAAAAGCCGCTGTACAAGCTGCTGGGCGGCGCAAAGCCCGTTATTGAAACCGACATCACCATCAGTGTAAACCCGGTGGAGCAAATGGTGGCGGACTCTCTCAGCGCCGTGGCCGGAGGGTACAACATTTTAAAGGTGAAGGTGGGCAAGGAAGGCTTTGCCGACGTTGCCCGCATGGAGGCAATTCGCAGGGCCGTTGGCCCCGAAACGGTGCTGCGGGTGGATGCCAACCAGGGCTGGGAGGCAAAGCAGGCGGTGCGCATCATTCGCGCCATGGAGGACAGGGGCCTCGAGATAGAGCTGGTGGAACAGCCGGTGCCCGCCCACAACCTTGCGGGCATGCGGTACATTACCCAAAATGTGTCCACCGCCATACTGGCCGACGAAAGCGTGTTTTCGGCTGCCGACGCCGTGGAAATTATCCGCACCGGCGCGGCCGACCTTATCAATATAAAGCTGATGAAAACCGGCGGCATCCACGAGGCGCTGCGCATTTGCGCCATTGCCGAAAGCTTTGGGGTGGGGTGCATGGTGGGCTGCATGCTGGAATCCCAC
>JBKEBR010000171.1:0-5504 GCA_047973285.1 Oscillospiraceae bacterium
CCGCCCTTCATTTACTATTTGTATAATTATTTATAATTTTTACAATTTTGCCGCTGTTTCGCTTTTGCGACCCCGCATTGCCCACCCAAGCTGCCGGGCGCCGGGCAGCCAGCTGGCGCCGTGCCGAGGCAAAAAGCGGCAAAAGGCCCCTGCCGCCGCCTTTTATACCGAGCGGCAGCAGCAAACAGCAAAGCCCTTTTTAATATCAAATAACAGCAATAACACCAAATAAGCCGCGTTGCTTTCGCAACGCGGCTTATTTGGAAATGTGTGGTAGGTAGACAGCACATTACATGCTGCAATCAGGTTATATTAGCGCTGTACCCGGCCGGAACCATCGCCACCGGCAAGCTTTTGCACTTCGTCCAGGCTTACCAGGTTGTAGTCGCCTTCAACGGTGTGCTTCAGGCAGCTGGCCGCCACGGCAAACTCAAGGGCCTGCTGGGGCTGGTAACCGGCCAGCGAGGCGTAAATAAGGCCCCCGCCAAAGCTGTCGCCACCGCCCACGCGGTCTACAATGCGCACATGGGAGGTTTTAGAGACGAAATAGTCGCTGCCATCGAACAGCATAGCGGCCCAATCGTTGTCGTTGGCGGAAATAGAGGTGCGCAGGGTAATGGCTACCCTTTTAAAGCCAAAACGGTCTGCCAGCTGCTTGGCCACGCTTTTATAACCCTCGTGGTTCAGCTTGCCGCCCGAAATATCGGTGTTTTCGGCCTCAATGCCAAATACGTCCTTGGCGTCCTCTTCGTTGGCAATGCAAACATCCACATAGTTGCACAGCTCGCCCATTACCTTGCCGGCTTCCTCGCGGGTCCACAGGTTTTTGCGGTAGTTGAGGTCGCAGCTTACGGGAATGCCCTTGGCGCGGGCGGCCTTGCAGGCGGCAAGGCAAATTTCGGCTACATTGGCGCCCAGGGCCGGGGTAATGCCGGTAAAGTGGAACCAGTCGGCCCCATCAAAAATTTTCTCCCAGTCAAAATCGGCGGCGGTGGCTTCGGCAATGGCGCTGCCGGCGCGGTCGTACACAACCTTGGAGGGGCGCTGCGAAGCGCCTTTTTCCAAAAAGTAAATGCCAACGCGTTTGCCGCCGCGGGCAATCAGGCTGGTGTCTACGCCGTAGCGGCGCAGGCTGTTTACGGCTGCCTGGCCAATTTCGTGGGTGGGCAGCTTGCTTACAAAAGCGGCGTCCAGGCCATAGTTGGCAAGCGACACGGCCACGTTGGCCTCGCCGCCGCCAAAGGTGGCTCCATATTCGTCTACCTGTACAAAACGGCTGTAACCCGCCGGGGCAAGACGAAGCATCAATTCGCCAAAAGTAACTACACGGCTCATTCTTTTCTCCCTTTTACTTCCATATTTTCTTTTGGGCAGGCAGGGCGCGCGCCCCGCTTATTTTTGCAGCAAATGTACGGCAAAGCCGCCGAAGTCGCCATTCAGGTAGGCCAGCTTCAAATTGCCCTTTTCGTCTTTGGCACAGCTGCTTTCATCAAAGGTAAAGCCCTTGCGCTGCATAAAGGCCATGGCGCGTGCCACCGAGTTGGTGCCAATGGCAATGTGGCCGTTTTTGCCGCGGCCGTTCTGGCGCATAACCTCTACCAGGCCGCCTGCAAATACCGAGGAATTGCCCGGCTTATAGGGCACGCCCAAAAGGCCGGCATACAGCTTGCCAATTTCTTCGGCCTGGGCCGAATTTTCGGCGTTGATGCCAACGTGCAGCACCTCAAAGCCCAGCATGGTTTGCACGGCTTCGCGGGTAAGCTGTTCAATGCCCGCAAAATCACCGGCTGCCACCATGGCGGGGTCTACCATCCAGCTGCCGCCGCAGGCAATAATTTTGGGGAAGGCAAGGTATTCGTTCAGGTTTTTGGCATTTACGCCGCCGGTGGGCATAAATTTCATGTTTACATACGGGGCGGAAAGGGCCTTAATGGCTTTCAGCCCGCCGTTTATTTCGGCCGGGAAAAATTTTACAACCTCAAGGCCAAGCTCTACCGCAATGCCAATGTCGGTGGCATTGGAGGTGCCGGGGGTAATGGGCACGCCTTTTTCCTGGCAGTATTTTACAATGCGGGGGTTCAGCCCGGCGCTCACAATAAACTTGGCGCCCGCGGCAACGGCACGGTCTACCTGGTCAGTGTTGGTAACGGTGCCCGCGCCCACCACCATCTCGGGCATTTCTTTGGCAACCAGCCGAATGGCTTCTTCCGCCTGCTCGGTGCGGAAGGTAATTTCCGCGCAGGGAAGGCCGCCATCGCTCAGGGCCTTGGCCAGGGGCAGGGTATCTTCAATTTTGTCGATGCGGATAACCGGCACAATGCCGATGGCCGAAATTTGTTCCAGTACCGAATTCATAAAAAGTCCCTCTCTTTATCATCGTTCCGTATTGTGGAACCGCGTTCCAGTTTTGTGTTGACTTTATTATACATGAGATGTTATGCTTGTCAACAGAAAAAACAGGTTTGCCGGGTAAATTCTTCCGGCGCCGCCGGGGCGGTTTTGCCCCGGCTTTTTTGCAAAGGCGGTGCGGCTTTTTATGAGCGATGCAAATGGTTCCATTCAATCGGTACAGCGCAGCTTTGCCCTGCTGGAGCACCTTGCCAAAAGGCCGGAGGGCTCTACCATTAAAGAGCTTTCGGCGGCCCTTGGCATGCCCAAAAGCACGGTGCACCGCCTGCTGCAAAACATGGTGGGGCTGGGGTATGTGCTGCAAAGCGAAGATACCGCCCGCTACCGCCCCACCTTAAAGCTGTTTGCCGTGGCCAGCGAATTTGTAGACCAAATGGGGGTTATCAGCTTTGCCCGCCCCCATTTGGAAAAGCTTGCCCACCAGTCCGGCGAAACGGTGCACCTTGTGGTGCAAGACGGCATTGACGTGGTGTATGTGTACAAAACCGAAACCCAGGCCATGCGCATGTCCAGCCGGTTGGGGCTGCGCATTCCCATGTACTGCACCGGGGTGGGTAAGGCCCTGCTGGCCAACATGAGCTATGCCGAGGTGCAGCGCATTTGGCAGCAGAGCGACATTCAGCCCATCACCCCCAAAACCCTGGTTTCCTTTGGCCAGCTGGAAAAGCAGCTGGCGGCCATACGCCACAGCGGCTGGGCGGTGGACGACGAGGAAAACGAGCCCGGCATTCGCTGCGTTGCCGTGGCACTGGCCGCCCCGGCGGGCACCCCCTCCAGCGCTTTCAGCGTTTCGGGGGTGGCCACCCGCATGGACGAGGCCCACACCCGTGCGCTTGCCCAAATGTGCCTGGAGGCGCGGCAGGCTATTTTGCAGGATATGGGCCTTGCCGGTTGGAAAGCGTAGGCTTTGCCGCCCTCGTAGCCCCGCCGGGCGCCCTGCCGCCCCCTTTTGGCCCACCATACAAAAAGGGCCCTATAAGCACGCGGCCCCCTTTTTGCAGCTTTTCCAGCGGCCGGTTTGCAGGCCGGGGCAGCGACCCATTTTTGCCACACACTTCTGTTATGAAAAATATTTGCCTGTGCATGGCGGCCCCTTTGGGGGCCGCTTTTTTGCGTTTGCCCTTACCCACGGTGCGGCAAAAGCATCAGCTATTTTTCAGCGCAACTCCCCCCGGCCCTCAAACAGGCTTCACAAACCGGGCCTACTATATAAACAGGGGCATAACCCACAATTCATGTACAGGAAGGTTTTACAATGAAAAACCGCTTTTTCCCATTTCTTTTGGTGGTTGCCCTTTTTGTGGCGCGGTTTGCCGCCTGCAGCGCAAATTCCGCCGCTGCGGCCCTTGCCGCTTTAAAACGGCGGGGCGGCAAAGGGCGGCAGCCCCGGGCACACCGCCGCTTACCACGGCTTTTTACAGCCCGGCGGGCCCTGTAAAATTTCGTTTTCACCCTTTAAAAAGGAGGCACCTTATGTTCAAAACCGTTTTGCTGATTCCGGCGTACAAGCCGGACCAAAAACTTTTGCATTTGCTGGAAGACATTGCAAACCTTGCGCTTCCCTTGCCCGCCATTGTGGTGGTAAACGATGGCAGCGGCGAAACCTGCGACGGCATTTTTGCCCAGTGCGCCCTTTTCCACGGCTGCACCGTTTTGCAGCACGCCGAAAACAAAGGCAAAGGGGCGGCCCTGCGCACCGGCCTTGCGTATATACACACCGCGTACAAGGGCCACGGCTGCATTACAGCCGATGCCGACGGCCAGCACACCGCCGAAGACATTGGCCGCATGGCCGCTGAACAGGCCAACCACCCCGACGCCCTTGTATTGGGGGTGCGCAGCTTTACCGCCAAAAATGTTCCCTTTAAAAGCCGTTTTGGCAACACCTTCAGCTGTGCTGTTTTTAAACTGCAAAGCGGCATTGCCTGCAAAGACACCCAAACCGGCCTGCGGGCCATTCCCGCCTGCTTTATAAAGGCGGCGCTGGAGGTGCCCGGCCAGCGGTACGACTATGAAATGAACCTGCTTACCGCCGCGGTAAAAGAGCTGCCCCTTGTGCAGCTGCCCATTCGCACGGTTTACATTGGCAAAAACGAATCCTCCCATTTCAGGCCGCTGCGCGACTCCCTGCTGATTTATCAGGATTTTGCCCGTTACCTCGTATCCTCCTTTTTGTGCGCGGGCATCGACCTTGTTTTGTTTTCCATGTTCCGCCTGTACCTGTTTGCAGGCCTGCCCTTTGCCTTATTATCCTCCACCGCAGCCGCCCGGGTGGTTTCGGGCAGCGTCAACTTTGGGCTGAACAAAGCCTGGGTTTTCCGGGGCAACCGGCGGCTTTCCACCGCCGCGGCGGCCTACCTTATTCTGTTTGTGGCGCAAATGCTGGCAAGCTGGCTGCTGGTGGCGGGCCTTTGCCTTTTCATCCCTTCTGCCGTTATTTCCAAAATACTGGCCGATACCCTGCTGTTCGGGGCCAGCTATTTTGTACAAAAACGGGTGGTTTTTTTCAAAGCCGACAAAAAATTGCCCCTGCGGGAGGCCAAAGTGCGCCCATGTTGAAATTTTTTAAAAAGCCCTTCCGGTGGGCGGGGGTCTTTTCCCTTTTTACCGCCGCCTTTACCCTGTTTGTACTGCTGGATACCTTTGTAATTCCCAAAACCACAACCACCGTGCAGGCGGCTGCCTCTGAAGAGGCGGCCCTGCAAAGCACGCAGGCCGCCGAGGCTGTGGCCGCCGCACAAATTACCGGCACAAGCTACCAGGACGACAGCATTTCCATCACCATTGAAACCCTGCGCGCCTACAACACCACCTATTACGTGGCCGACATTCAGCTGGCCGACCCCACCCTGTTAAAAACGGCCCTTGCGGGCAATGCCTTTGGGCGCAACATTAAGCAAACCACCACCGAAATGGCCGAAGAGCACAGCGCCAATCTTGCCATAAACGGAGATAATTACGGCTTTCTGGACGACGGCTTTGTGCTGAGCAACGGGGTACTTTACCGCAGCATCGCGCGCAGTGACGGCAATGACGACGCCTTTGTAATGGATGCAGATGGGAACTTTTCCATAGTGAAGGAAAGCACCACAGAC
>JBKEBR010000172.1:0-4159 GCA_047973285.1 Oscillospiraceae bacterium
GCCATGCCCACCCCCATGTTGAAGGTGTTGAACATATCCCGCGGCGGAATCTTGCCGGTTTTGGCTATTAAATTAAAAACAGGCGGGGTTTGCAGGGCGGCGGTGTGAATGCGAACCGAAAGGCCCTTGGGCAGGCAGCGGGGCAGGTTTTCGTAGAAGCCGCCGCCGGTAATGTGCGAAATGCCCAGCACCCGCACCTCTTGCAGCAGGGCCAGCACCGGCTGTACGTAAATGCGGGTGGGGGCCAGCAGGGCTTCGCCCAGGGTGCAGCCCAGCTCGGGGAAATAGCGGGCCGCCTGCCCCCCCTCTTCAAGGCCGAACACCTTGCGCACCAGCGAAAACCCGTTGGAGTGCACCCCCGAAGAGGGCAGGGCCAGCACGGCGTCGCCGGGGCGCATGGGGGTGTTGTCTATCATTTTGTTTTTGTCTACCACGCCCACGGCAAAGCCCGCAAGGTCGTATTCATTTTCAGGGTAAAAGCCGGGCATTTCGGCGGTTTCGCCCCCCACAAGGGCGCAGCCCGCCTGCACGCAGCCTTCGGCCACCCCCTCCACAATGGCGGCAATGCGGCCGGGCAGGTTTTTGCCGCAGGCAATATAGTCTAAAAAGAACAGGGGCTTTGCCCCGCTGCAAACAATGTCGTTTACGCACATGGCAACACAGTCTATGCCAACGGTGTTGTGCTTGTCCATTAAAAAGGCAAGCCGCAGCTTGGTGCCCACCCCGTCGGTGCCCGAAACCAGCACCGGGTTTGGCGTATCGGAAAGGTCCAGCTGGAACAGGCCGCCAAACCCCCCAAGGCCGGAAAGCACCCCCGGCACCATGGTGCGGGCCACATGGCTTTGCATCAGGCGCACGGCCTCGTACCCGGCGGTAATATCCACCCCGGCGGCTTTATAGCTTTCGCTGTGGCTTTGCTGCAATACTGCAACCTCCTTTATTGGTAAATGCTCTGTTTTCAGCCGGGCTCAGTCTACCGGGGCGGCTGTAAACGCAAGCTTCTGTTCGAAACGGTTTTTGTGGCCGGCCTTTGGAATTTCGCCGGGGTATTGGCCGGTAAAGCAGCCGCTGCAAAACCCAAGGCTGCAGCCCTTTGCAAGGCGGCCAAGGGCCCCTATGGAAAGGTAGCCCAGCGAGTCGGCCCCAATAATGTCGCGAATTTCCTCAATGGTGTGGTTGTAGGCAATTAAATTTTCGCTGGAGTCGATGTCGGTGCCGAAATAGCAGGGGTACAAAAATGGCGGACAGGAAAGCCGCATGTGCACTTCTTTGGCGCCGGCCTCGCGCAGCAGGCGTATAATTTTAAGGCTGGTGGTGCCGCGCACAATGGAATCGTCCACCATAACCACCCGCTTGCCCGTAATGGTGTCGGCAATGGGGCTTAGCTTAATGCGCACATCGTTTTCGCGCTGGGCCTGGTTGGGAGCAATGAAGGTGCGGCCAATGTACTTGTTTTTTAAAAAGCCGATGCCGTAGGGAATGCCGCTGGCCCGGGCAAAGCCCAGGGCGGCGTCGATCCCGGAATCGGGCACGCCAATCACCACATCGGCCTCTACCGGGTGCTCTTTTGCCAGAAATTCCCCGGCGCAAAGGCGGGCCGCATGCACCGAGGCGCCGTCGATAACCGAGTCGGGCCGGGCAAAATAAACGTATTCAAACACGCACAGCGAGGAGGGGCCGCCGCAGTGGGTGCGAATGGACTGGATGTCGTTTTCGGTAACCACCACAATTTCGCCGGGGTCTATGTTGCGCACAAAGGCGGCCCCCACGGCGGCCAGAGCGCAGCTTTCGCTGGCAAATACAACGCTTTTGCCAATTTGGCCCATGCAAAGCGGGCGAAAGCCCCGGGGGTCGCGCACCGCAATCAGCTTGCGGGGGCTCATCAGCACCAAAGAATACGCCCCCTGCAATTTCAGCATGGCGGCCTCTACGGCGCGCTCGATGCTGGGCGAGGAAAGCCGCTCGCGGCTGATGGTTTGGGCAATTACCTCGGTGTCGCTGGTGGTGTGGAAAATGGCGCCGGTAAGCTCCTGTGCCTGGCGCAGCTCGGCGGCATTGGTAAGGTTGCCGTTGTGGGCCAGGGTCATGGTGCCCTTGATGTGGTTAATTACCAGAGGCTGGGCGTTGGAGCGGCGGCGGTTGCCGGTGGTGGCATAGCGCACATGGCCCATGGCCAGCTGCCCGTTGCCAAGGCTTTGCAGGGCAAAGTCGGTAAAAACCTCGTTCACAAGGCCCAGGTCGCGGTGGTTTGCCACCACCCCCCGGTCGTTTACCCCCAAGCCGCAGCTTTCCTGCCCACGGTGCTGCAGGGCATACAGGCCGTAGTAGCAAAGGTTGGTTACGTTTTCTATTTCGCCCCGGTTGAAAACACCGAAAACGCCGCATTCCTCATGGGGTTTGTCGGCAAAGGGAGTGGCCGGGCAGAGTGTTTGTTTCATGCTGTCTCCTGTAAAAACACGATGTGGCGGGGCAAAGGAAGGCGGTTTTATTCACCCAGCAGGCGTTTCATTACCTCTTTGTAGGCGTCCTCCACGCCGCCCATATCCCGGCGAAATCGGTCTTTGTCAAGTTTTTCATGGGTTTTGCTGTCCCAAAAGCGGCAGGTATCGGGGGAGATTTCGTCGGCCAAAATAATTTCCCCGGCGGGGGTGCGGCCATATTCCAGCTTGAAGTCAATCAGCTCAATGCCCGCGTCCTTCAGGTAATCGGCAAGAATTTCGTTCACCTTAAAAGAGTAGGCGGCAATGGTTTCCAGCTCTTTTTCGGTGGCCCAGCCCATGGCGGCAATGTGGTAGTTGTTCACCATGGGGTCGCCCAGGGCGTCGTCTTTGTAGCAGTACTCCAAAACAGTTTTGCCAAGCTTTACCCCCTCGGCAAGGCCCAGCCGCACGGCCAGGCTGCCCGCGGCAATGTTGCGCACAATAACCTCCAGCGGCACAATTTCCACCTTTTTCACCAGGGTTTCGCGGGGGCTTAGCTCCTGCACAAAATGGGTGGGAATGCCCTTGCTTTGCAGCAGCTTCATCAAATGGTTGGTAACCCGGTTGTTAATGGGGCCCTTGCCCGCAATGGTGCCTTTTTTTGCGCCGTTGCCTGCGGTGGCATCGTCTTTATAATCCACAATGTACAGGTTTTCGTCTTCGGTTTTGTATACCTTTTTCGCTTTTCCCTCGTATAACTGTTCCAGCTTTTTCATGTTGTTTCCCCTTTTGCCATTCATTAAAATATTTTACGGGCGCAGCTTTTTTTGCAGTTCGGCGTCTTTTTGTAAAACGGCCTTTTCCATGGCGGCCTTCCGCTGTTGCAGCAGCGCGGCAAGGCGGGGGTCGGCCAGGGCCAGCATTTGGGCGGCCAATATGGCGGCGTTGGCCCCGCCGTTCAGCGCCACCGTGGCAACCGGAATGCCGCCGGGCATTTGCACGGTGGCCAGCAGGGCGTCCAGCCCGTCGGCGGCGCCCCCCTTGCAGGGAACGCCAATAACTGGCAGGGTGGTGTGGGCGGCCAGCACCCCCGCCAAATGGGCGGCCATGCCCGCCGCCGCAATAATAACCCCAAACCCATTTTGCCGTGCCTCTGTTGCAAAGGCGGCGGCCTGCGCCGGGGTGCGGTGGGCGCTCATAATATGGGCTTCATACGGAATTTGCAGGGAGCAAAGCTCATCAATGGCTTTTTGCACAACGGGCAAATCGCTTTCGCTGCCCATAATAACGGCTACCTTCAGGCTCATAGAAAACTCCTTATGTTGGTTGTTTTATAGAAAGTGGAAATGCAGAGAATATAATAGAAAGCGGGTTTTGCACAGCGGCGGGCGTTGTGGCCTTGCGCCTTAATAAATTTTGGCAACAGAAAGCATTTTGGGGCAAAGCCCGGCAGGGAACGCAAAGGGGCAATTCAAAATAGAAAAGGCACCGGCGCTTGCTTGCACCGATGCCTTTATTTATATTTTTTTACACTGGTATTGCGGGCTGAAAAGAAGCCAAAAACCAAACAACAATTTATACCGCCGGCTGCACCATTGCGCCCCAAACCCATGGCATATCTTCCAGAGCGCTACAACTTTGCGCGGCAAACCCCTGCGCGCAAGCAATAACCCACCACCATAGTAGCGGTAAAGGGGGCAACAAGCAAGCAAACGGGCAAGGGTTTTCCCCTTTGTACA
>JBKEBR010000173.1:0-2170 GCA_047973285.1 Oscillospiraceae bacterium
CACAGATTCGATTGAAGTCACCACATGACTTACAGATTCTTGCCCCTGCGAGGCTTGCATGCCCGCATTGCTGGCTTCTGTATCGGCGCCCACGGCGCTTTCAGACGCGCCCCGGATGCTGTCGCCCATTTCGTGCATGGCCTGAACGGTTGTTTCGGCATGCTGGCGTTGCGCTTCGGCACCGCTTTCTGCGGTGCGCACAATACCCGCCAACCGCTGCGTGCGATCTAGCAGCGATTCAATAATTTCTTCTGCTGACCTGGCTGCTTCAAGAACGGCATTGTTTTGATGCAGGATTTCTGCTTCCTTCTCTCGCAGTTCGGTCATGTCTGTGTACAGACAAAGCCCGCCAAGCAATTCCTTTGTAACTTCACTGAAGATGGGCGCGGCGGCAATAAGCACATTACGCTTGGTGCCATTTCTTGCTACCAGCTCGCGCTCCACCAGAATGGGCTTCAATGTTTCCATGGACTGCGAAATAATGCTTTTCCTGTTCTTTTCTCCATAAAAAAGCTCGCTGGAACTCATGCCCCTGGCTTCTTCCAGGCTGATATCTACATGAAGCAGTTTGAGCAAAGCATGGTTGGTTCGCTTCACAGTATCATCTGCGTTGACCACAAGAAATGGCGTTGCAATGGCGCTCAGCGTTCCTTGCGCATAGCCCAGCGAATCATTTACCTTGGCAGACATCAAGCCCAAAGCATCTGCAACACTTTTGAGCTCTCCTGCATATTCGCCTTCAAGGTGACCAATAAAATTGCCTTGCGCCTGGGCTTGAGCGAAGGCCTGAATGTTTTTTAGGGGTCGCAAAATCATATGCGCAACTTTAAGCAAAAGAAGAACGAGGCTTAAGGTTATAGCCAAAGCAATGCCAATGCCCAGCACCAAGGATTGCTTTACGTCAGCCTGAAAAGCTGCATAGATTTGCTGTGATTTTTTTCCCTGAACCTCTATGATCTTGAGAAGTAAACCTTTAATAGAACGCCATGCCGCAGTTTCTGTAGTATTAAGCAAGTCTACGGCTGCTTGTGTATTGCCGTCGCGCGCCAGCTTTATTACTTCCAGTTTCAGAGGGTGCCCATCATTCCACAGCGAAATTATTTTTTTAAGGTTTTCTGAAATATCTGGTGTGACCAGTTGCATGGCGTCGGCGCTGGCAGCCTGAAATTTTTTATGCGCCGATTCAAAATTATTAAAAGCAGTGCTATCACTGGGTCTTAGCACCACATTGCGTATGGCCTGCTCTGTTTGAAGGCCCTGCGCGTACATCTCTTGCATGTGATACAAAAGCGCTTCGTCTTCATTAATTATCGAATATATGGTTTTTCCTACTTGATCAAACTTTATAAAAAAAAGTAAAAAAATAGTCGTAAATGCAGTAATAATTGCAAAGCCAAGCACGAACAGCAACGTCTTTATGGTAAGTTTTTTCATAATAAACTCGCATGTTAGATATATTCGCCATGCCTTTTATCTGATAGGCCTGACATAGTAGTAATCGACATCATTCTTGGATACAATAGGGCAGCATATAGCGAAATAAAATTTTTTGCAGAGGCAATAACCAAGAAAGCCAATAAATTATTTTATATAAATTTTCCACTATAGTCTCCAGCAGGCAACATCTTCACTAAATGCTGGCACAGGCTCAGCTTTCGCTGCCAAAACTACTTTCTGGCAGCACGCTGCATTTGCACCGCCAGCCATTAAAGCGCGTTGCCGCAGCAGATATGGTTTTTTGCTGGCAGACCGCATTAATAAACATCGCCACCAGCACCTTTGAATATCAGAAAAAGCGCTGTACAATGCAGACTATCAGCTTTGTTAATTGGCAATGCTTTGCTTGGTAGAAAATAACCCAAGAAGTGGCAGTTGAGCTGATGCCATCTGCCATAAGGACAAAAAAACAGGCGGCGCCACAAAAATATCCTGTTGCTGAACATTTTATTGACACTAAAATGTTCATGCCATATTTGATAAGTATCATAGAATGACACTTTTGAACCCATGAGACAGTACATGCCCACAGCATATGAAAAATATAGCCACATGCCACAGTCAAATAATTATGAAATCTTTTCTGTTGCGCACTCGGCAAAGAGCCTTGTTAAAATTACATGTTGCATTCCATACCAGGGAAAGCTTAAAGACGTCATATTTTACGGGCACA
>JBKEBR010000174.1:0-23336 GCA_047973285.1 Oscillospiraceae bacterium
CTCTGGTTTTTCTTTGAAATTCTGGGCATTGTAATTTTGGTGGTTTCAGAGTTTGCGCTTTTCTCTGTTATTGCCCTCATTCTTTGCCTGGTGGCGGGCGGGCTTATTCCCTGGCTTATTTCGGGCAGGGGGGCGGTGCTTGCGCCCTCTGCTTTGCCCGGCTTTGTGCCGCCCATGGCGCCCGCTGCGGTTTTCCCCCCGCACAGTGAGCAAACCGGCGGAGTGCTTTCTGTTTTTTCGGCGCCCCAGCTTGCCTGCATTGCGCAGGTGTACCTGAACGGCGGTTATATAGGCAGCTTGCTGCCGGGGCAAACGCTGCAATGGCCGCTGCCGCAGGGGCGGCATTCCCTTGGGGCGCTTGCCGCCGGCATGCAGGCGCAGCCGTATTATGTGGAAGCCGCTGCCGGGCAGCAATACCAAATTTGGTTCGACGGCACCTATTTTTCGCCTCAGAGGTTTTAAAATACAGGCTTAAAACAAACAATGGAACACAAAGGAGAATAAAAATGGACGACCAACAAAACAATTTGCAAAACCAACAGCCTGCCCAGCCCCAGCAGGCGTGGGCGCCTGCGCCCCAGCCCGAAGCGCCCGCCCAGCCCCAGCAGGCGTGGGCACCAGCGCCCCAGCCCGAAGCACCTGCCCAGCCCCAGCAGGCCTGGCAGCCCCAGCCCCAACAGCCATGGCCGCAGCAGCAGCAACCCTACCCGCCCGCTTACCCTTACCAGGGGCAATATGGCGGCGGCGTGCCCGAAGAGATAAAAAAATGGAACTGGGGCGCCTTTATGTTCAATGTGTATTGGGGCATTGGCAACCGCGCCTATATGGCGCTGCTGTGCTTTGTGCCACTTTTGAATATTGTGTGGCCCTTTATATGCGGCATAAAAGGCAATGAATGGGCCTGGGAGGCAGGCAATTATACGGATGTTGCCACCTTCCGCGCCGTGCAGGACACCTGGAACCGGGCCGGGAAAATCGGCTTTTTTATTGCCCTTGGCCTTACGGTGTTTATTGTTGTTATGTATGCCGCCTTGTTTGCCGCCCTTTTCAGCAGCCTGCGGTACATGTATTAAGACCCGGCAGCCATTTGTAATGGCCGCCGGGCCAGCAAAGCCCTGCCCCTGAAAGCATCCCCAAAAGCTGCCCGGTGCAAACCGCGGCAAACAAAAGGGAAAGCTGTAAAGGGCAGGGCTTTCTTTTGGTTATAGCATTATTTTTCTTTTTTCACTTTTTTTACAAAAAGCCAAATGGCGGCGGCCACCGCCAAAACAACAAGGGCGGTTGCCCACCAGGGGAAAATGCTGCCGCCCCCGTTGCCGCCCGCCTGGCTTGCGCTGCCGGCAGGCTGGGAGGGCACGGCGGCAGCCGAAGAAGCGGGCGAAGAAGAAGCCTCACTTTGGCTTTGTGATGCCGCGGCGGAAACCGGAGAAGAAGAGGCTACCTCTGAGGAGGGGGCCGGTGCCCCGGCGGCGGAAGAGGAAATGTTCTTTTTCCACTGGGCGTACAGGCGCACATCGGCGTGCAGCTCCAGCTGGTTGCCGGGGTTATAAGGCGTGCCGCTGCCGTTTGCGGCGGTGTTCCAGGCAACAAAGGTGTACCCGGCACGGGCGGGCGCCTCGGGGCGCAGGGTAACGGTTTGCCCCGCAAGGTAGCCGGTTTGGTCGTTTATTAGGGTGGTGCCCAAATTGTCATAGTTTACGTCGTACATAACCCGGTAGTTTGCCACCGGCTGTGCCAGGGAAGAGGCAGGTTCCGGCTCCGGCGCGGGCGGCGGGGCCGCCTGCGCGCGTGCAAAGGCAATGGTAAGCGAGGAAGAGGGGTTGAACTCGAGGGTAACCTTCAGGAAAACAGTGTTTTGCCCGGCAACGCCGAAACTTCCCGTATAGTCGTGTTCAAAGGAAAACAGCTGCGCAAGGGTGGTAAAAGGGCCGCTTTCGGAAAAACTGTAGGCAAGTGTATAAGGGGTGTCCCAAATTGGGAAATTGGTAGTAATGGAAGGCTCTGAAAGGGCAAAGGCGGCAATGCCTTCTTCAAATTCATAAATGGTGTTGCCCGCCGCCGTATAGGCCGTTCCGTTCACCTTAATGGAAAACCCGGTTAACGTGTCGTTGTACTTGTCGATGGCAAAAACAGAGGTGGCCATTGCGCCCAGCAGGCAAACCGCCAATGCTATGCCCACCCAAATTTTTAAAGTACGCCGCTTGTTCTTCATAAATCCTCCTGTTGCATTTTTATAACCCCAAAACGGGGGTAAACATCCAAATTCAAGGTGCAAATACTGGCTTCGTACCGGTCGTTGGTGTTGGCGCAGTAAAACGCGTCGGTGGCCTCCACCCGTGTAACAAGGCCAAGGTGCGCCGGTACGCCGTTGCCGGCGTAAATAAGCACCACATCGCCCGGCTCCACATACAAAAGCAGGCTGGCCCGCCCGCTGAAGGTGTTTTCAAAGCTTTGCAGCGGCATGCCCCGGTTTACGGTCCAGTAGCGCACAAAGTTGGTGGTAACCGTAAAGGCCGTGCTGGTGCGGTAACAGGGGGGCTGTTCGGGGCTTGGCTGTACATAGCTGCTGTACCAGTAATCGGCGGTTTTGTCTATGGTTGCCCGGCGGCCCGGGGTTACCGGCAGGGGGGTGTCCATGGCAAAGCCGCCCGCCACAAGGCACTGGGAAACAAAGTTGGTGCAGTTGGAAGACAAATTGGGGTAGCGGCTGTCGCGCTGGGTTACATGCGCCCGGGCGTATGCCACGGCGGCCTCGGCGTTGTACGGTACAAAGGCATATTGCCGCTGCGGCATAGACGAGGAGAGCAGCGCCAGCAGCGCCGAAGCAAGCGCGCAAAGAATTTGTTTTTTCATGCCGTGCCCCGGTTGTATTCCGCCAGGGGAACCAGCGGAAAAGCGGCGGCGGGGTAGCGGGGGCGGTTTACCCAAATGCGCCCCTGCCAAAAAGCCTTTGCCGCGGCAAAAAATTCCCGGGCTTTCTGGGTCGGGGTAAAACGGTAAATAACCGTATCGGCATTGATGCAGCGCCCCTGTATGCCAAGCATTTTTATTAAATACCCCGCCCGGGGGGCGTAATCCTCTTGAATGCAAAGGTACATGCTTTGGCCGGGAAAGGCCTCGCCCGCCCGCAAAAGGGAATGGTAAAGGTCTATGCCGTAGCTGTCTACCCAAATATCGCCTTGTGCAACGCCGCGCTGCACAAGGTAATCGGCCATAACCGCCGTTTCGGCGGCCTCTCCGCTTACCACAATGGTGCCGGAAATGCCCTGCATATATAAAGCGTAGGCGCGCAAAAGGCGGTTTGCCAGCATATACGAGGGCTGGCCGTTTTGCACCCTGGCCCCGGGTACCACAAGGTAGTTTACGGCGGGCAGGGTTTCGGTGTATTCGTAGTACAAAAGGTAGGGGGCGCCTGCCTGCCGCACGCCCCGGTATGCAAGGGTGCAAACCAAAAGCAGGGCCAGGCAGGCAAGCAAAAACAGGGCGGCGGCTGTAAAGGCTGCCCTGCGCCATTTTTTGAAAAGCCGTGTACTGCGCAATTTGGCACCCTCTTTTGCGAATTTTTTGAAAAGGTCATGGAATAAAAAGAAAAAAGCCGGCGGCAGACTGGCGAATTCTGCGCACCAATTTTAATATAACCCGGCCCCCTGCGCAACCCTTCTGCATAAATTTGACCGGAAGTTTTGTTTTGTGTTGCGCTGCGGGCTGAAATTGGCCCCGCCCCGCTCCAAAAATAAAAAAGTCCCCTGCAAAAAACAGGGGGGCCTTTGGGCGGGTGAAAACAGGCGGCGGGTTTGGGGCGTAAGGGCGGTCAGGCGGGCTCGGTAAAAATATCGATAACGCCCCCGCAGAACATGCCGCTGTCGCCGGTAAGGCGAAATTCCTCGTGGAAGGGCCTGCCGCATTCTATGCTGCGCAAGGCAAGCCGCGAAACCTGCAATTCCACGCAGCCGCCGCCAATGGTGCCCACAATGGAGCCATCCTCCAGCACCACCATTTTGGCCCCGGTTTCCCGCGGGGCCGAGCCTTTTTTGCCCACAATGGTAACCAGCGCCTTTTGGGTGCCGTCCTCCAGCGCAAGGGCGTCTAAAACTTCGGGCGGGTAGGCGGTGTTCTGCCCGTTTTGGTTGCGCACCTGTATAATTTCCGCCATAATGGCAACGGCAATTTCTTCGGGGGTTTGGGCCCCAATGGAAAGCCCAATAGGGGAATGTACCTCGGCCAGCGCTTTGGGGTCGTCCCCGGCCTTCATAAATTCCGACATAATGGCCCGCACCCGCGCCTTGCTGCCAATCATGCCGGTATATTTTTTTTCATAGCCCAAAATCAGCCGCAGGCAGTCTTTGTCGTGCTGGTGGCCGCGGGTAACAATAATGTAATAATCGTTGGGGTTTTGCTGCACCTGGCCAAGCGCTTCGGCAAAGGGCAGGCAAACCGCCTTGCTTGCCCCGGCGGCGGCCGCCTCCTTCACAAAATCGGGCCGGTCGTCTATCACCATCACTTCAAAATCCAGCATTCTGCCAATTTTTACAAGCGGCAGCGAAATATGGCCCGCCCCGCAAATAATAAGGCGTTCGGGGGCAACAAAATGCTCGCAATAATAGGTACCGCCCTGCAAGGGCAGCGTAAGGGTACCGGCAGCAGCGGCGGCAAAGGCCTCGGCCACGGTGCCCCAGGCGGGCCCGTCGCTGTCGGCATACAAAAGGGCGCTGCCGCTGAAAAGGGCGTGGCGGCCCGCATAGGGGCCCGTAATGGCGGTAATGCAAACATTGCCCGGCCGGGCCTGGTGCTGCTGCAAAGCGGTGTAAAAATTTTCCAAAAACAGACCCCTCTCTACTATAGTGTGCGTCGGTAGCCATATTATACCCCGAAAGGGCCGCCTTGTACAGCGGGCGGGGCGGCGGGCACCCTTGCCACCGGCGCAGGCGGCCCGCCTTTTGCCGCATGTGCGGGCCGGGGCATTGCCGTTAGTGGCGGGTGTTTGGCAAGGGGGCCGCGCCGCGGGCCTTCAGGTTGGTTAAAATGGGGCCTGCGGGGGTTTCGGCGGTGTATGTGTCAAATACTTTTTTAGACTTTTGCAGTTCCTCCAGCGTGGCGGGGCCGCCCATGCAGCCGCCCACACAGGCCATGCCCTCTATAAAATTGGCTTTCAGCCTGCCCGCCTTCAGCAGGGCAAGGGCGGTTTTGCATTCTTCGGCGCCGCTGCACTTTTGCGCCGTTACCTCCCCTGCGGGGTTGCCAAGCTCGCTTGTGGCCTGCAAAACGGCCCCGGTAACCCCGCCTGCAAGGGCAAAGCCGCGGCCATACAGGGTGGCCTGTGTTTCGGCAAAGCCGGGCTGGCAGGGGTCTATTTCTTTTGCGGTGAACATGGCGTACAGTTCTTCAAAGGTAAGCACATACTCTATTTCGTGAATGTAATGCGCGAGCACCTCGTTCTTTTTGGCAATGCAGGGGCCAATGAACACAAAGCAGGCATTGCCGCCGTACACCCCGCGGTAGTGCCGCTCGGCGGCCACCATGGGCGAAACGGTGGTGGAAACATGGCCCTTCAAAGCCGGGTAGTGCTTGCCCACAAGGCTTACAAAGGCCGGGCAGCAGGAGGAGGTAAGCACCTCGCCCTTTTGCATTTTTTCGCTCAATTCTTCGGCCTCGCCGGCGGCCACAATGTCGGCGCCAAGGGCAACCTCTTCCACGCCCGCAAAGCCAAGCTGCAAAATGGCCCGCTTTATTTGCGCAAGCGTTGCCTTGCCAAACTGCCCTTCTGCCGAAGGGGCCACCAGCGCCACCAGGGGCTGCTTTTGGGCGGAAAGGGTTTCAATTACATTCGCCATCATGGAAATGTCGGAAATAGCCCCAAAGGGGCAGCCGCCCACACAGGCGCCGCAGTTGATGCATTTTTCGGGGGTAATGGTGGCAATGTTGTTTTGGTCCATGCTAATGGCCTTTACCGGGCAGCTTTTAATGCAGGGGCGCTCTATTTCCACAATGGCGTGGTAAGGGCAGGCGGTCACGCAGCGGCCGCATTTTTTGCATTTGTCGGGGTCGATGAAGGTGCCCACCGGCGACGATGAAATGGCGCCGAAGGGGCAGGCCTTTACGCATTTTTTGGCAAGGCAGCTTTGGCAGTTTTGGGTAACCGTAACCTGGGTAATGGGGCAGCCCTCGCAGGCGCAGGGAATTACATGCACCACCTGGGCGGGGTCTTCGTTGGTGTTGGCCACGTCTTGCGGCAGCCTGCCCATGGCCATGCGAATGCGCTGGCGAATAATTTCCCGTTCGCGGTATACGCAACAGCGAAAGCGCGGCTTTATGCCGGGAATAAGCTCGTAGGGAATTTCATTGGGTCCCTCGGTTAGCTTGCCCGCAAAAGCGTAGGTTGCAACGGCGTTCAATACCTCGTGCTTAATTTGCATGATATCTGTCATGGCGGCAGGTGTTTCCATTTGGTACCTCTCCCGGTTTTGGTTTTATGCCTGTTTATTGGTACAATGCTGTGCATACCGCACTATGATACACCTTTTTGCACAGCCCACCAATACGTTTTTGGAATAGAGGTATTCGGCCGCCCGTTTAATAATAGGAAATATCCACCTGTTTGCCGGTTTTTTGCAGCACGCCGGCAAGCTCCTCCAGCAGGCGGGTTTTAATGCTTAAGTCGGCGGGGAAGTTGGGGTTTTGGTGGGCGGGGTTGATGGCGGTGCCCACAAACATGCTTAGGTGGGTGCAGTGCTCTATCAGCATTTTGGCAAGCCGTGAAGCGCCGTCGCTGCCGTTCAGCTCTTTCAAAAGCGCGGGGTCGGTGGGGGTTTTCAGGTAGCGGTGCAGCAGCACATTGGTTTGCCGCAGGGTAAGCACCCCTTCGGTAACAAGGTCTATGTCTTCTATGTAGCCAAGGGGGGGCAAGTCGCTGCCGTAGGAAAGGGGGGTAACCAGCTTTTTTTGCAAAACGCGGGCCACCATGTTGGCGGTGCTGCCCCCGCACACCACCTTGGTGCCGGCGGCGCTTACAAAGCTGCCAATCATGGGTTTGTCGTCCTCCTTCTTCTCCGGCGGGCCGGAAAGCAGGCATACGTCCTGCCGGGGCACGGCCCGCACGGTGGCAACGGTGGTGTCGTCGCCGGGCATGTCCATATACAAATCGGCGCAGGCGCCAATCAGCGAGGAGGTAAGGCGGGCGCTGCTCTCTTCGTTTTGCAGGCGCTGCTGCAAAAAGTCCCGAATGCTGTCCCAGTTCCAGCCAAGGTTCAAAATGGCCCCAAGGCCCGCGTACATTACCCCGTCGCTTATCAGGGTAAGCACGTCGCCGTAGGCAAGGGTAAGCTCGGCCTCGCGTATGGTTTTGCCCGCCACCTCGCGGGTGGTGTACTGTATGGGGCAGGCTTCGCCGTTTTTAAAATAAAGGCAGCCGGGCGAGTCGAATTCGGTAAGGTGGGCCTTGCCGCTGCTGCTCAGCTTCAGCACCGAAAAGGTGGAATAGGCAACCTTGCGCACCTTGCACACCGGCAGGGTACAGGCCACGGTTTCCACCGTATCCTCCAGGGTGGCGCCGCCCTTTATCATGGTGGCAAGAATTTTAGAGGTGAGGGTGGCCAGAATGTTGGCTTTCACGCCGCTGCCAAGCCCGTCTGACAGCACCACAATCACATCTTCGCCGGCGTTTACAATTTCCACCTTGTCGCCGCAAAGCTCTTCATTTTTTTTGTTCAGGCTTTTGGTGGTAATGTCGTAATAGGTTCGGTTCAAGCAAAGCCCTCCCGTGGGGTTATTCGTTCAGTATCTGCTGCTGCAGGTTGTTCAGGGTTACCTTGGTTTCGGCGGTGGTTTCGCCCAAAAGGCTGGCAATTTCCTGGGCGGCCACCATTTGCTTTTCTATAACCTTTTGGGCCAGGGCGGCGGCGTTCAGGCGGGCCTTGCGCAGTTCTTCGCGCTGGTGCTCCTCTTGGGTAACATCCTTTAAAAACGAAACAATAATGTCTTGGGCGGGCACATACACAAGGCTTTGCAGGGCAATTACCTCCTGCTGTTGTATGGTAAACTTGGTGCGCTTGTCTGCAATGCTGCGGCGGCTTTCAAACACGGTTTCAAAATCGGCCGGGTCCATCAGCTCGTACAGGTATTTGGCGGTAAGCTCTTTGCGGGAAAAGCCAAAGCGGCGCTGGGCGGCCAAATTGCACTCTATAATGCGCAGGCCGCGGTCTGCCACCAGAATGTAGTTGGGGGAAACGCTTAAGGTAACATTGCTGAGCGACTGGTTCAAATCGTTCATAAAGGGCAGGCACATGTACAGCTCGGCTTTTTTTTGGTATACGGCAATGGCCTTGTCGCGGCAGGTAGAGTAACCGCAGGAGCCGCAGTTCAGCTCTTTGTCTTTGGTGGGCTTGCCAATTTCCGAAAGAATTTTGCGAATGGTTTCTTCGTTGGGTATTTCCGAGGTTGTGCCGTCGGCGGTAAAGGCAAGGGCAAGGTTTTGCCCGCGGGCGGGGGCGGTTACCGGGGTTTCCCCCGCGTGCTTTTCCACCGCAATGCGCCCCAAAAAGGTGGCCTGGCGGTTTTTGGGCACCAGGGGGCCGTTCATGCAGCCGCCGTCGCAGGCGTTCAGCTCGGCAAAAATGCCGGTTTTCTCCCCCCGGCGGAATTCTTCGAAAAACGCCCGAATGTTTTCAAGCCCGCACACGCTTACACAGCCGTACCCCTGGCAGCTTTCCTCCTCGAATTTTACAAGGGAGCTCAGCTTTACGTCCCGTATAATGCCCTCCGGCACGGGGTAAATGCGGGAAAAGGTTTGGGGCGGGCCCTCGGGCGGCACCGGGGCCGTGTTCGCGCCGGGCAAAAGGCCGCGCGTTTCCAGCAGCTCGTCCAGCTGCTGGAACGACAGGGCCCCGTCCACAAGGTTTGGGTGGTCTTGTGTTTCCTTGAATTTTGAAAGGCAGGGGCCTATAAAAAACACCTTGGTCTCCGGCCCATACTGCTGCTTTATCATTTGCCCATGGGCTAAAACCGGGGAGAGCACCGGGGCCAAAAAGGGAATAAGGTCTGGGTAATATTTGGTTACCAGCATGTTTACCGTGGGGCAGCAGGTGGTAAACAGCGAAGGCATGGCTTTTTCTTTTAAAAGGCGGTTGTAGGCAAGGGTAACCTGGTTGGCGCCAAGGGCGGTTTCCTGCACTTCGTCAAAGCCCAGCGCCCGCAGGGCGGCGTACACCTGCCCAATATTTTCGCGGCCGTAAATGCCAACGTAAGAGGGGGCAAGGCTTGCTACCACCCGGCAGGTTTTATTTTCCAGCCAGTTTAAAATACGGGCGGTATTATTGGCGGGGGTTTTGGCGCCCTGGGGGCACACGTTGATACAACGCCCGCATAAAATGCAGCCGTCCTCTAAAATGCTTACCTTGTTGTCGGCAAATTTAATGGATTTTACCGTGCAGTTTTTAAGGCATTTGTAGCAGTTTTTGCAGTTTACCTCTTTAATATTGATATAGCTCATATTACAGCATCCTTACCGGCAGCGCCGCTGCCCTTTGCCATTTTTAAAAAAGCACCGCCTGCCCCATCCCGGCAGGCGGTGCACTGCTTTTAAGGCTGCGGGCAACAGGGCAGCACCTGTTTTTCAAAAAAGCCGTCTGCGGAGGAGGGGGTAACGCCGTAAATTTGGCCGTTGAATTTTACGCACACGCCCTCTTCGGCACAGTGCCCCATGCAAAAGGAACCCTTTAGTTCAAGCGCTTCCTGCAATTGGTGGCGGGTTATAAGGCCTTGAAATTCCCGTATAATTTCCCTGGAGTGTTGCAGGTGGCAGGAGCTGCCAACGCATATTGTCAAATCCATTTACTTGCTCTCCCTGTGGGTGGTTATTTTTTGCTTTGAATGTACTGGTCAATGGCGGCCGCGGCGCTTTTGCCCGCCCCCATTGCCAAAATTACCGTGGCGGCCCCGGTTACGGCATCGCCCCCCGCATATACCGCGCTGCGGCTGGTAAGCCCGTCGTCTCCGTTTGTAACAATACAGCCGTGGCGGTTTGTTTCAAGCCCCGGGGTGGTGTTGCGCAAAAGGGGGTTTGGCGAGGTGCCAATGGCCATAATCATGCAGTCCACCTTCAGCACAAATTCGCTGCCGGGCTTTTCCTCGGGGCGGCGGCGGCCGCTTTCGTCCGGCTCGCCCAGCTGCATTTCCACACAGCGCATGCCGCACACCTGGCCGTTTTCATCGCCCAGCACCTCGGTGGGGTTGGTAAGCAGTTTAAAAATAATGCCCTCTTCTTCGGCGTGCTCCACCTCTTCCCGGCGGGCGGGCAGCTCGTCCATGCTGCGGCGGTACACAATGTACACGTTTTCGGCGCCAAGGCGCTTGGCGCAGCGGGCGGCATCCATGGCAACATTGCCGCCGCCCACCACCGCCACGTTTTGGGCGCGATAAATGGGGGTGCGGCTGCCCTCCTCATAGGCCTTCATCAGGTTGATGCGGGTTAAAAACTCGTTGGCGGAATACACCCCTTTCAGGCTTTCGCCGGGAATGCCCATAAAGCGGGGCAGACCCGCGCCGCTGCCCAAAAATACGGCCTCATACCCGCGTTCAAACAGTTCGTCTATGGTAAGTATTTTGCCAATTACCATGTTGGTTTCAATGTCTACCCCAATTTGCCGCAGGTTTTCTATTTCCTTGTTTACAATTCCCTTAGGCAGGCGGAATTCGGGAATGCCGTACACCAGCACGCCCCCGGCGGTGTGCAAAGCCTCAAACACCGCAACCGCATAGCCCAGCTTGGCCAAATCGCCCGCAACGGTAAGCCCGGCGGGGCCTGCGCCCACAACCGCCACCTTGTGCCCGTTGGGGGCGGGGGCCACAGGGGCCTGCCGGGCGTTTTCGCGGTGCCAGTCGGCCACAAAGCGCTCCAGGCGGCCAATGGCCACCGGCTCGCCCTTAATGCCGCGCACGCACTTGCCCTCGCACTGCGTTTCCTGCGGGCATACCCGCCCGCAAACCGCAGGCAGCGAGGTAGAGCGGTTCAGCACCTCGTAGGCCTTTTCAAACTCGCCGTTTGCCACTTCTTTAATAAAGCCGGGAATATCAATGGAAACGGGGCACTCGCCCCGGCAGGGGGCGTGTTTGCACTGCAGGCAGCGCTTGGCCTCTTCCACGGCGGTTTCGGGGGTGTAGCCAAGGGCTACCTCGCGAAAGTTTTTGTTGCGCACCTCTGGCGGCTGTACCGGCATGGGGTTTTTAACAAGGCTCATGTTTGGCATATTAGCGCACCTCCGCTTTCAACAGGTTGCATTCGCTTTCCCGGGCGTGTTCCTCGTAGCTTCGGTACATGGTGTTGCGGTGCATGGCCTCGTCAAAATCTACCAAGTGGCCGTCAAAATCGGGGCCGTCCACACAGGCAAACTTGGTTTGCCCGCCCACGGTAAGGCGGCAGCCGCCGCACATGCCGGTGCCGTCCACCATAATGGGGTTCATGGAAACAACGGTTTTAACGCCGTATTTTTTGGTGAGGGCGCACACAAACTTCATCATTACAAGGGGGCCTATGGCAATTACCTCATCGTACTCGTTGCCCTCGGCAATCAGCCCTTCCAGCGCAGTTGTAACAAGGCCCTTTTGCCCGTGGCTGCCGTCGTCGGTCATCACCAGCAGCTTGTCGCTTACCGCGGCAAAATCCTTTTCCAAAATAACCAGGTCTTTGCTGCGAAAGCCCACAATGCTGTGTACCTCGCAGCCGCTTTGGTGCAGCTTTTTGGCAATGGGGTAGGCAATGGCACAGCCCACGCCGCCGCCCACAATGGCAACCTTTTTAAGGCCTTCGGTGTGGCTGGCAATGCCAAGGGGGCCTACAAAATCGTGCAGGCTTTCCCCCGCATTCAGCGAGTTCAGCTCCAGCGTGTCTGCGCCCACCAGCTGAAAAATAATGGAAACGGTGCCCTCTTCGCGGTTATAATCGGCCACCGTTAAGGGAATGCGCTCAGAGCCGTCTTTGGCGCGCAGAATAATAAATTGCCCGGCCTCGGCTTTTTGGGCCACCAAGGGCGCGTGAATCACCATGCGGGTTACGGTGGGGTTAAGGCTTTCTTTCTTTAAAATGGGGAACATGCGGTGCGCTTCCTTCCAGAATATAAAGTTGTATAAATAAAAAAACAAAGGCCGCCTGTGCCGGCAAACGGCAAAAGAATGTTTTTTTAAGGCGGCGTGTAAAGCAAGAAAGATTACCGCCCAGAAAAATGCGGCGATAATCCATCTTGCAAACCTTTAGAGTGCTTACCGGGGAGGGCTAAAAATCTATTTCCTTATCGTAGTAGCAGGCCAGCAGCAATTTTTCCATTTCCTCCTGGGTGGGAATGCGGGGGTTGGAGCCGGTGCAGGCGTCGCCAATGGCCAGCGCCGCTACGGTGGAAAGCTTTTCGTTGAATTCCTTTTCGTCAATCATGCCGCCCTCGTAGAACTGAATGGAGGTGGGAATGTCAAGGGTTTTGTTCATGGCCCGAATTTCCTGAATGTAGGCCTCCACCAATTCTTCGGTGGTGGTGCCGGCAAGGCCAATGAAGCGGGCAATTTCGGCATACCGCTGGGCGGCTTCGGGGTTTTTGGCGTTGTAGCGAATTACCTTGGGCAGGTACATGGCGTTGGCGCAGCCGTGTACAATGTGCCCGCCGCTGTAGGCGGCGCCGGTTTTGTGGGCCATAGAGTGAACAATGCCCAGCAAAGCGTTGGAAAACGCCATGCCCGCAAGGCACTGTGCGTTGTGCATTTTTTCGCGGGCGGCCTCATCGCCGTCGTAAGATTTTTTCAGGTTTTCATGAATCATCTTAATGGCGTGCAGGGCCAGCGGGTCGGTGTAGTCGCAGTGCAGGGTGGAAACATACGCCTCGGTGGCGTGGGTAATGGCGTCCATGCCGGTGTGGGCGGTAAGCTTTTGGGGCATGGTAAGGGCAAGGTCGGGGTCTACAATGGCAACGTCGGGGGTAATGTTAAAGTCTGCCAGCGGGTATTTAATGCCCTTGGCATAATCGGTAATAACAGCAAAGGCGGTAACCTCGGTGGCGGTGCCCGAGGTGGAGGGAATGGCGCAGAACTTTGCCTTTGTGCGCAGGGTGGGGAAGCTGAAGGGCTGAATAATGGCTTCAAAGGTGGTTTCGGGGTATTCGTAGAACACCCACATGGCCTTGGCGGCGTCAATGGGGGAACCGCCGCCAATGGAAACAATCCAGTCCGGCTCAAAGGCGCGCATGGCGGCCGCACCCTTCATAACGGTTTCCACAGAGGGGTCGGGCTCTACGCCTTCAAAAAGCTGCACCTCCATGCCGGCCTCTTTCAGGTAGTTTACGGTACGGTCCAAAAAGCCAAACTTTTTCATAGAGCCGCCGCCCACCACAACAATGGCCTTTTTGCCGTGCAGGTTTTTCAGTTCCTCAAGCGAGCCCTTTCCATGGTATAAATCTCTCGGTAAAGTGAAACGTGCCATCAATAAGTACCTCCCTAAAAATGGTGACAGATGTGTGCCGCATGGCTGCTTTGGCGCCGTTTATGCAAAAGCGGCGGATATGCTTTTGTACGCCACAGGGCTATATTTAAAACCGGCAAGCCGGTTTTTGCAAAGGGAAGGGTAAAGTAAAGATTGAACATGTTATTTTTTTGACAATCTTATTGTAGCATGCCGCCGTGCCGGGGGGTAATGCAAAATTTGCATAGGCTGTATATGCAACTGTATATTCAAAGCAGGGGCATGGGTATTTATAACGATAAAACGCAATAAAAAAAGCGGAATGAAAAATCATTCCGCCTCAAAAAAGGTTATTTTTTTAACAAAACAAGGGCGCAGGGTTACCGGAAGTAGTTGAAATAAATAAACACAAGCCCCAGCAAAAGGAAAAAAACGCCCGCAATACGTGAAGTAACCGCCCAGCTTTTGGGCACCTCGGCAGGCTCTTTGCGGCCAAAATTGTAGGCCCAGCCCGGCGCCACAATTAATGCAATGCCGCCCGCAATGGTTAAGAAATCGAGTATTTCCATGAACATCCCTCCCTCTTGTTGTGCCATGCCGAAACGGGGAAAATGCAAAGCGGGGCCGCCAAGCGCTTGTTTGGCAGCGGGCTGCCCCTGCACAGCAGGCTAGCCGGCCTGTTTATGGTAAGGCCTGCGGGTACGGCAACTTTTGCCGCAATGCCGCCACGGCCTGGGGCGGGCAACAGGGGCGTATGGCACCCTTTGCCGCGGCTGTTTCTTTTTTTAGAAGCTTTGCCCCCCCGGGGCGGTTTTTAGAAAAAATAAGAGCCATTGTGCGCCTGCGGGTTTGACAAAGCCGGTTAAAATGAGGTAATTTATTAGTAGAAACATTGGGAAGGGCGCGGCAGCGCGGGTGCAGTGCGCGGGCGCATGTGGGAAAAAATAAAGGAGATGAGCCCCGTGAAGGTATTGAAGGCCTTGCTTTGGGTGTTGCTGGTGGTTTTAATTGTGTTTTTGACCCTGTATTTTTCCGCGTGGATTGCAGGCTTTGCCTCGGTGGGAGATTTGCTTGAATACCTGCTGGAAAAGGTGCGAACCGGCGGCGTATTTTTGCCGCCCGCCCGGCTTTATTTTTAATGCCGCCGCAAAGAACGGGGCGGCCTGGCAAAGGCATAACAGTACACTACCATATCGGGCCGGTGTCCTTTGAAAAAGGGACGCCGGCCCTGATTTTGTTATTGGTCGCCGGCAAGGGCTTCTTCGATGCAAAGGGCAATTTGGTCTGGGCAGCTGGTTTTCCGTTTGCCGCAGGTAAGGCCCTTCAGCCGCAGGGCGGCGTCGGCAGCGGGCATTCCTTTTACAAGGGCGCAAATGCCCTTTAAATTGCCGTCGCAGCCGTCCTCCACCGCTATCTCCTGAATAATGCCGTCTTCGAGGGTAACGGTGGTTTCCACCGAGCAGACACCTTTGTTTTTGCGTGTGTGGGTCATGGAATAAAGAGCCTCCTTTGGGAAAATAACGGGGCAAAGCCCAAATGCCTTGGCCCGGGCTTTGCGGGGTTGTGCGCCGCCATAAAGGCGGTGGGGCAAACAGCGGGGTGCGCGGTTTGCCCTTGCAGGCCATTATACCACAAACGGCGAAAAAGCAACATGGGCAGCGTGGCATAGGGCTTTGGCGGGCGGGCAGTTTGTTGCCGCCAAAGGGTGGCAAAGCGCCGCCTGCCTTGCGCTGCTGCTTTTCAAACATTGCCGTAAAAAAGGCGGGCAGGGTGGCAGGCCCCGCCGTGCCTGCCGGGGTGTGGTTTTTATTGCTAAGGGGGTAAGCCTTGCCGCAAAAGGGCAAAACGCCGCAGCCTGCGGCCCGGCAAAGGAGTGTGAAAATGTTCTGCACAGGCCCGCCCTTGGGCCTGCCCGCTTCGCTCGCTTTGTTTTTTACACATCAAAGGTTACCAGTGGAAGAGCAAACAAGGCGTTTGGCGGCGGCCCTGTGCTTGCCGCGGCGTGGGTAGATATAGGCAGCGGCTTTGCCCTGTGTGGGTGGCTTTGCCGCCGGCCACAGGCGGCTGCCCTGCGCCGCCTTGCCTTTAAAACGTACCCCCTCTCTTTTTTGCCAGAAAAGAGAGGGGGGTTACTATGGCTTATTGTGGCCGCGCCGCTGTTTCGGCCTGCGGGGGGCTGTTTTTGGGCGGCCTGCCCCGGGGGCGTTTCGGCGCGTTCAGCGCCTCTTCGGAAACAGGCTTGGGCGGCCTGCCTCTGGGGCGCTTTGGTGCGTTCAGTTCTTCTTCCGTCAGAATTTTTGGCGGGCGGCCGCGAGGACGTTTCGGCTGGTTCAGTTCCTCAGCGGTGCGGGGCGTTGGGGGCCGCCCGCGTCTTCGGGGAATCTCCGGCTGTGAAGAACCGCCGGAGGAATCTGTTTTATCGGAGGAGGGGGAGGTTCGCTCCCGGCTTGTAGCCTCCGAAGAGGGGGCGGGGGAAAGGTTTGGCTGTGGGGAGGGCGGCACCGGGGCTGCCGTATAGCTGGGCCGCTGGCCCGGCTGGGGTGCCCCGCGGCCAAACGATGCGGGCGGCTGCCCGGAAGAAAACGGCTGCGTGCCCTGTGGCTGGGGCGCCGGCTGGGGAAAGGCCCCGCCCGAGGGGGCTGTAAACCCCGGCGAGGTGCCCGCCAGGTTGGGCGGCCGGAAGGTGGGCAGGGTGCCGGTGGCCTGGGGCGGGGTGTTGGCAGGTGCAAAATTGCCGGGTACCGGCAGGGGGTTTATTTGGGTTTGGCCCAGCGCCCTTGCGGCGGCGGCCTTTTGTGCGGGGCTGCTTACCGCAGAGCCGGCGGCGGGCGAAGCGCCCACAGGGGAGAAAACGGTGGTTGCCCGCACAGGGGGGACGGGGGTTTGCGGCAGGGGCGGCACACCGGTGCGCGGCGGCGTAAAGGCCTGCGTTGCAGAGGTGGCCCCCAAGGGTACCGGCGCCGGGGCCCCCGCCGTGCCGGAAAGGCTGCTCCAGGTAGTGGTTGCCTGTGTGCCGGGGCTGAAAGCGGGCGGGGCGGCCTGCGGCGCGTTCATGTGCTCCCATATACTGGTGGGCGCTTTGGGCGGGGCGGCGCTTTGCGGTGCCTCGGCGGCCAAAGCAGGCTGGCCCTGCCCGTAAACGGCTGAATTGGAAAGGGAGGGCAGCTGCCCCGAAGGGGAGCCAACCGCGCCGGTTTGGAACTGGGGCGGGGCAAAGGGCTGAGAGGCGGCGGTGGCCGCGGCCCTGCGGCGGGCGGCAGCGGCGGCTTCCGCCTGCTTGCGCACGCTCTCTATGGCCTGTGTTTTGCGCAGGGCGGCCGCCTCGGCCTCGGCCTTGTTCCTGCGCTGCTCGTCGCGCAGGGCTTTTGCCCTTGCTTTTTCCTCTTCGCTCAGCGTCTGCTGAACCTCCTGCCCGGCCCGGCGAAGCGCCTCCAGCTCGGCGGCGGCCAGGCGGCGGTCCTCCTCATGGGGAGATTCGGCCGCCCGAAACTGGGCGTCGGCCTCGGCGTCGGCAATGCGTTTGGCCTTTGCCTCAAGGGTGGCCCGCTGCGCTTCGGCAATTTTTTCCTGCCGCTTCTTTTCAGAGGCGGCCTCCGCCGCTTTTTTCGCCTCAAATTCAGCCTGCTTGCGTATGGCTAAAAACTCTTCCTCTTCGCGGCTTTCGTCTTCCTTGCCATAGGCGGCGCGCTGGGCGGTGGCCGAGGCAATGGTGTGCTGCTTTTCGGCGCTGGCACTGCTGAAAATTTTCTCCAGGTGCTTTTCATCCAGCCGGGTTTCGTCATTTTTTCGTTTGCGCAGGGTATCCATAATGGTGCTCATCATCAAATAAATGAAGAAAACCATTAAAATGCCGATGCAAACAACCAAAAGGTAGGCAATTGCCTCGCCCAAAAATTCGCGGTTGTCCAGCAGCAGTACAATGGCGTAAAACAACACCAGCAGTACGGCAACAAACCCCGCAACAATGGGCAATAATTTTTTGAACAAAAGGGACACTCTCCAATCCAAAGCCGCTGCGGGCAGCGGCTGGCAGCAGATATAGCCTTATTATTTTAAAACCGGGAACTATTTGGTGCCGAAAATCCGGTCGCCCGCGTCGCCAAGGCCGGGCACAATATACGCGTGGTCGTTCAGCTTTTCATCCAGGGCGGCCAAAAAAATTTGAACGTCGGGGTGGTCTTTTTGCAGGCGGGCGAGGCCTTCTTTGGCGCCCATAATGCCAATGAATTTAATGTTTTTTGCGCCGCGCTTTTTAATCATGGCAATGGCGTCGCTGGCGGAACCGCCGGTGGCCAGCATGGGGTCCAGCACAATGACCTCCCGCTCTGAAATGTCGGAGGGCAGCTTGCAGTAATATTCTACCGGCAAAAAGGTTTCGGGGTCGCGGTAAAGGCCAATGTGGCCCACCTTTGCGGCGGGAATAAGGGCCAGCATTCCGTCTACCATGCCAAGCCCGGCCCTTAAAATGGGCACAAACGCAAGCTTGCGGCCAGCCAATACCCGCACCTTTGCAGGCGCAATGGGGGTTTCCACCTCAATTTCAACGGTGGGCAAATCGCGGGTTGCCTCGTAGCACATCAGGGTGGCAAGCTCGCTTACAAGCGCTTTAAACTCCTTGGTGCCGGTGTTTTTGTCCCTCAAAAGTGCTACCTTATGTTGTACTAACGGGTGGTCAATCATAATCATTGGCTGGGTGCTCATAGCGTATCTCCTTTAGTAGTAGTATATGTAGCGCTCTGTTACCGGGCCGCTTCCAGCTCGGTAATTTTATCAATACGGCGTTGGTGGCGCCCGCCCTCATAGGGGGCGTCCAGAAAAGCGTCCACCAGCTTTGCGGCAAGCCCCGGGCCCACAACGCGCCCGCCAAGGCAAAGCGCGTTGGCGTTGTTGTGGCGGCGGGTAAGCTCGGCGCTGAAAACGTCGGAGCAGCAGCAGGCCCGTATGCCGTGTATTTTGTTGGCCGCTATCGACATGCCCACCCCGGTGCCGCAAAACAGCAGCGCCACCTCGCAGCGGCCGCTTAAAACGGCCTCGCAGCCAAGCTTTGCATAGTCGGGGTAATCGCAGCTTTCGCCGGTGTAGGTGCCAACGTCCTCGCAGGCAATTCCACGCTCTTCCAGGTGTTTTTTTATTTCGTTTTTCAAATCAAGCCCTGCGGCGTCGCAGGCAAGGGCCACCGGTTTATTCAAAGCTAATCTCTCCTTTAATGGGGTATTGCGGCAATTTGGTTTGCAGCCTTGCGGCCCTTTCCCGCTCTGCCTGGGAAAGGCGCAGGTAAACAGGCTGGGCCAGGGCGGCCTCTATTCCTTCGCTGTGCAGGGCCGCCAAAGCGGCGCCCCTGGCGGGGATTATGCCGGAAGGGGAAGGCCCGAAAAGCGGCAAAAGCGCCGGGCTGCAAACATTATAGCATATTTCGGTACCGCCTCCAATAAAAAAAACGGGTTCCGTTTGCCCCGAAAGCCACTGGCAAACCTGCGCGGCCGGGGCGGCGGCATCGGGGGTAAGGCGGGTGCAGCCGCTTTCCGTAAGCTTGAAAGCCGCCCAGTATACCTCGCTTCGGCGGGCGTCCAGGCTGCAAATTACGGTGCCCAAAAGGCCGCAGGCCTCTGCATAGGCCTGCAAGGTGGAAACCGGCACAAGGGGGGTGTGAAAGGGAAGGGCAAGCCCTTTTGCCATTGCCAGCCCTATGCGCAGCCCGGTAAAGCTACCGGGCCCGGCGGTAACGGCATAGCGGCCCACCTGCCCGGGGGAAAGGGCCGTGGCCGCAAACGCCTCCTGTATCAGGGGCAGCAGCGTTTCGGAATGGGTAAGGCCCCGGTCCAGCAGCTTTTGGTACACAAGCCTTTCTTGCTGCACCACGCAAACGCTGGCGGTTTTGCCGGAAGAATCAAACGCGAAAATATTCAAAGGCCCGCCGCCCCCTTAATGGCAATTTCCCGCATGGTTTCTGAAATTACCTTAAATTCCACCAAAATAACCGGCTCCTGCACAAAGGGGGCAATGTTTTCAAACCATTCCACGGCCACAACGGCCCCCTGCTCGAGGTAATCGTAAAAACCGGCGGTTTCCAAATCTTCGGGGCCGGTTACGCGGTAGGCGTCAAAGTGGGCAAACGGAATGCGCCCACGGTAAAAATTGGCAATGGCAAAGGTGGGGCTGGAAACGGGGTCGGTGCTGCCAAGGGCCTCGGCCATGCCGGCGCAAAACAGGGTTTTGCCTGCGCCAAGGCCGCCGGTAAAGGCAACAATTTCGCCGCCGGTAAGGGCCGTGGCAAGGCGGCGGCCAAGCTGCCGCGTTTGCTGCGGTGTGGTGGTGGTATACACGGCCATGCAAGCGGCCCCCTTTATATTATTATATTATAATGTATGGCCCATACGGCGGCCCCGGTTAAAACTTATAAAATTATACTCTTATCGCCGCAGGGGCGCAAGTATGGGGCCGGGCGGCCCCGGCAAAAGGCGCTTTGCCCCCGCTGAAATATATGGCGCCTGAACATCGTTGTATATTACAGCAAATAAAAGTATACTGAATAATAAAACACGCTGGAAAATAAAGTTTACCAATGTGGTGGCCCGCTGCCCGGTACCGCGCGGGGGCTTTGCATCCAATAAAGGGGATTTCATGAACAAAATTAAAACCTATTGGCAAACAACAGACAAGCTGTACCTTGCCCTTTGCGCCGCGCTTTCGGGGCTTTCGGCGGTAACCCTTGCCTCGGTTGCGCAGTATGGCGGCCTTACCTATACGGGGGTGTTCGGCAATTGGCGCCCCGCCATTACGCAAATTTTTGCCTCGGTGCTGGGCATTTTGCTGGCCGTGGCAATTTCGCTGGTAGACTACCGCAAAATTCTGCGCCTGTGGCCCCTATTGGCGGGCATTTGCTGGGGCCTTGTGCTGCTTACCTTTATTCCGGGGGTGGGGTACGAGCCCGCCGGTACCGGCAGCCAAAGCTGGATTGCCATGCCCTTTGGCATGAGCTTTCAGCCAACGGAAATTGCGAAAATAAGCTTTTACATTACCTTTGCGCTGCACCTAAGCCATGTGCACGACACCCTTACCCGCCCCAAAACCCTTTTGCCGGTGCTGGCGCATTTGCTTTTGCCGGTGCTGCTGGTGCATTTCCAGGGCGACGATGGCACCGCCATTGTGTTTTTGGTAATTGGCGCCGTAATGCTGTTTATGGCGGGTTTAAACCGCTGGGTGGTTATTGCCTGCACGGCGGTGGGCGCCGCCGCGCTGCCGCTGCTGTGGAACTTTGTGCTTTCCACCTACCAGAAAGAGCGTATTCTGGGCCTGTTTTACCCGGACCAATACACCCACACCACCATGCACCAGCAGCTGCGGGGCCGGGTGGCCATTGGCGCGGGGCAGCTGTTTGGCCGGGGGCTGTTTCAGCCCGAGCATTATTATGTGCCCCGCTCGGAAAACGATTTTATTTTCAGCTATTACGCCGAGGGCTGCGGGTTTGTGGGCAGCCTTGTGCTGCTGGCGCTTTTGTTTGCCCTGATGGCAAAAATTCTTTTTACAGCGCTGAAGGCGCCGAGCAGGGCGGGCGCCTACCTTTGCATTGGCGTGTTTGCCACAGTGCTGTTTCAAACAATGGTGAATGTTGGCATGAAGCTTATGCTGCTGCCGGTAATGGGCATAACCCTGCCCTTTGTTTCGGCGGGGGGCACTTCGGTGCTTATGCTGTACCTTTCCGTTGGGCTGGTGCTCAGCGTTGGCAGAACGGCCAGGCTGGAGGCAGCGGTTTCGGCGGCGGGGTAAAAGGGGGCTTTTTTCCCCTTGAAACAAACTGTGCAAAAAAAGTATGCGAATTTGCAAATATTTTCCCAAAGCGGTTGAGCGTGCCCAAGGTTTTATGTTACAATATTTTTAAATATTCTGCGGCTCTTTTGTGCGCCTGCTGTCTCCCTTTGTTGCCTTTTTGCAGGCGTACACGGGGAGATAGTGTGCTTTATGGGGGAGTGGTTTTGGTGGAAAGGCCATTGACGCTTTTAATGACAGAAACCTCGCGGGAAGTGTGCCGCCATTGCCAGGCATTGCTGCCGGGGCAGGACATAGAGCTGTATATATGCCCCCGCAACGGCACAGCGGCCTATTCCGAGCTTGTGCGCCGCCAGCCCGACGCGGTGCTGCTGGACCTTTTTATGCCCGGCATGGACGCCTTTGCCCTGAAGGAAAAATACAACCAGAATTACCCTGGCGCGGCCACCGCGTTTTACGTAATGGGCACCTTTCAGCGGGACGATATGGAAAAAGAGGTAATGGACAGCGGCTTTGCCTTTTATTTCATGAAGCCCTTTGACATTCCCGCCCTGGCCGCCCGCCTTAAAAACGCCGCCCAAAGCCCGCCCCCGCGGGGCTATGGCCAGCGGGCCGAAGACGCCGTAACCGAAATGCTGCGCACCCTTGGGGTGCCCGCCCACATAAAGGGGTACCGCTATTTGCGCGATGCCATTTTGCTGGTGGTGCAAAACCCGTCTTTGCTGGGCGCCATTACCAAAGAGCTGTACCCGGCGGTGGCGGCCCAAAACGAAACATCGCCCACCAAGGTGGAGCGGGCCATTCGCCATGGCATAGAGGTGGCGTGGAGCCGCGGCAACGCCGAAACCATTGGCCGTTATTTTTCCGTTGCTTCGGCGGTAAGCCTGCGCAGCAAGCCCACCAACAGCGAGTTTATTGCCGTTTTGGCAGACAGGGTTTCGCTTGCGCAAAAAAACGGGAAAAGCCCGTAAGCCCGGCACCTGCCCGGCCGCCAGCCACCGTGCCGCCTTTCGGGCGGCCTTTTTTTGTAAATTTCACCGCCCGGCGCGCCAAAACAGTGGGGGCAAAAAAGGCTGTTTTGCGGCCCTTGCGGGGGGCGGGGGTGCGGTGCCGCCGCCGGCGCCGAGTGCCCTGTCTTTGCCGGGGGCACTCGGCGGCTCTTTTTCTTCCCGGCAAAGTGTGCTAGAATAAAATACTATGTTACAGGTGCTCGGCAAAAATGGTAGGGGGAATGGTATGTATAAGGTACTAGAGGCGAATGGCGATGCGGTGCGGGTTCCGCAGCTTGTGTTTGCCAAGCTTACCGCCCCCGGCGCAGACGACAAGCGCTTTCGCGTTGCCCTGTACGCCTTAACCCAGCCGGAGGTGGAGGCCCGCCAGGCGGCCGAAGCGCTTCACATAAAGCTGAACGAGGCGGAGCGCGCGCTGGAATACTGGGAGGGGGCGGGCCTGCTGGAACGGGTGGAAACCGCCCTGCCCGAGGTGGAAATGGCGCCCCGCCGCCGCCTTACCACCGCCGAGGTGGCCCGCGCCGCCGGGCAGGATGCGGTGCTGCCCTTCTTGTTCAGCGAAATACAAAGAATTTTTGGCGGGGTGGTAAGCCAGGCGGATTATAACGTGCTGAGCACCCTGTATTTGGAAGATAAAATTCCCGCAGACCTTATTTTGCTGGGCAGCGCCCACAGTGCCGCCCAGGGCAAGGCCAGCGCCCGCTATATTGAAAAGCTGCTGCTCTCTTGGCGGCGGGAGGGCATTGTTACCTGCCAGCAGGCCGACCAATACCTGCAAACCCTTGAGCAGCGCAGAAAACGGGAGCAGGAGGTTGCGAAGCTTTTGGGGCTGCCGGCTGAAACCTTTACCCTGGCCGAGCGCCGCAAAATTGCCGCCTGGTACGAGGAGTACGGCTACGGAGAAAAAATGATAGAGGCCGCAAGGCTTGCGGCGGGCGACAAGCAAAACGACATTGGCTACCTGAACGGCATTCTGCGCAAGTGGCACGGCAAGGGCTATGCCGCCGTGCAGGACATGCAGCAGGCGGAGGGGGCCCGCAACCTTCGGGTGCAGGGCAGCCGCGCCGCCATTGCGCCGGAGGATGATATTTTGATGAACGCAACCGGCTATGTGCCGCTGCAGCGGC
>JBKEBR010000175.1:0-1923 GCA_047973285.1 Oscillospiraceae bacterium
TCCTTTTCACAATGAAAAAACCCCCTCTTTTTCTGTTTACCCCGAAACCAACAGCTTTTACTGCTTTGGCTGCGGGGCAGCGGGCAGCGCCATTGATTTTGTAAAGCGCATTCAAAACCTTGATTTTGTGGAGGCGGTTAAATTTTTGGCGGCCCGCAGCGGCATGCCCCTGCCGGACGAGGACGACGAAGCCTCCAAGCAGCGTGGCCGGGTACTGCTCATCAACCGCGAAACGGCCCGCTATTATGCGGAATGCCTGAATTCCGAGGCGGGCAAGGCGGCCCGCGCCTACCTGCGGGGCCGTGCGCTAAGCGACGCCACCATACGCCGGTTTGGCCTTGGCTATGCGCCCGATGAGTTTGGCGCCCTTATGGCCCATCTGAAAGCTATGGGCTTTACAGAGCAGGAGCTGCTGCTGGCCGGGGTGTGCAAGCGCAGTGCAAAGGGGTCTGTATACGATGCCTTCCGGGCCCGGGTTATCTTCCCCATTATAGACCTGCGGGGCAATGTGATTGCCTTTGGCGGGCGCATTATGCAAAAAGAGGGCGGCCCCAAATATTTGAACAGCGGCGATACCCCGGTGTTCAAAAAAAGCCGGGGGCTTTTTGCCCTGAATATTGCACAGAAAAACAATTCCAAACGGTTTATTCTGGCCGAGGGGTATATGGATGTTATCAGCCTGCACCAGGCCGGGTTGGGCACGGCGGTGGCCACCCTGGGCACGGCCCTTACCCCCGAGCAGGCCAAGCTGATTTCCGATTATGCCGAGGAAGTGGTGATTTGCTACGATGCTGACGAGGCCGGGCAAAAGGCCACGGCCAGGGCCATTGGCATTTTAAAAAACACCCAGCTTAAGGTGGGGGTGCTTACCGTACCGGATGCTAAAGACCCGGACGAATTTATTAAAAAATTTGGGGCGGAAAAATTCGAGCAGCTTCTTGGCGGCTCGCGCAATACCATAGAATATGCGCTGCAAAAGGCAAAAGCCGGTTTGGATTTGGCCACCGAGGACGGCCGTGCCGCCTATGTTCGGGCCGCGCTTGCCATACTGGCAAAGGAGGCGGCCCCAGCCGAACAGGATATTTATGCGGGGCGCATTGCCGAAGAAACAGACGTTGCCAAAAGCGCGGTGCTGAACCAGCTGGAGGGGGTTGTGCGCCAGCGCAAATACCAGCTTGCGAAAGAGCGCGAAAAGCGCCAGCGCAGCGAGGGAATGGCGGCGGGGGTGGATATTCCCTATGCCGCCCGGGGCGAAAAAGCCCTCAGCGTTGCCTTTGCCGAACAGCAGCTGGTGGCGGCCCTTGTTAAAAACCCGGCCGATTTTTTGCCGCTGGTGGAAGGGCAGGTTGCCGCTAAAAATTTTCTTTCCCCCAATATGGCACAGGTGTACCGGGCCATTACCGAAACCATTCGGCAGGCCCAATATGTGGATATGGCGGTGTTAAGCGATACCCTGCCCGAGGAGGCAATGGGAATGCTGGGAAAAATACTTGCCAAAAATTATGATACGGTATTTTCGGCGGCGGATGTGAAGATGTTCATGCAGCGCATTTTACAAGAGCAGATGCCCCCTTCTAAAGCGGGGGGGCTGCCTGCCGAAGATTTCCGAAGCTTTATGGCCGCCAAAGCGGAGGAAGCAAAGGACAAAAAGCAGCAATAGGGCTGCCTTACATATATAATAAAAGGGAGACAAGCAGGGCAAAAAAGGCAAACCGGGCTCGTTCGATAAGAAATTAACCAAGGAGAGAGTACATTTATGGCAGACAAAAAATCGATTATCAAAGAGTTTGTGGAAGCGGGCAAACGCGCGGGCAAGGTTACCACCAAAAGCATCAACGATGTTCTCGAGGAAATTGGCTTTGACGTAGAGCAGGTAGACAAGCTTTATGAAACATTGGAGGCATACAATGTTGAAATTATAGA
>JBKEBR010000176.1:0-3443 GCA_047973285.1 Oscillospiraceae bacterium
ATTCCGAAGGCTTTTAATCTCTCAAATTCAGCGTCAACATCATCAATTGTAAATGCTATAGAGATATTATGATGGTTTGCTTCTCGCTTTATCCCATCGTCATAAACAGTTAGCGTCGTTTCCTCTGATATGATAAATTGATGAACATTATCCTCACTGCCATTATCAATATTAAACAACATTTTATAGAAATTTGACAATCGAATAACATCACTTGTTAGCAAACATACTTCCCCAATCTTCATAATTGACACCCCAATTATACAATGAATACCTTTAATTCAAAACAGTTCTATAGACTCCTATTTATATATGCGATTGAATAAACCTTGGGGCTATAATACCATACTTTACAATATGAAAAAGACATAACATCCCCTTGCCGGAAAGCTATGTCTTTTTGGAGCTGCTGACGCGATTCGAACGCGTGACCTCGTCCTTACCAAGGACGTGCTCTGCCACCTGAGCCACAGCAGCATATTAAATTGTAAAGAAATGGCGACCCGGATGGGACTCGAACCCACGACCTCTAGCGTGACAGGCTAGCGTTCTAACCAACTGAACTACCGGGCCAAAAATGGCAGGGGCAGAAGGATTCGAACCCTCGGCACGCGGTTTTGGAGACCGCTGCTCTACCAGCTGAGCTATACCCCTATGTAACTTTGCTTATGGCAATAACGCAAGCTGCGAAAACAAGAGCGCTTAAATATAATACCGTAGTATTGTTGTGTTTGTCAAGACTATATTTGAAAAAGGCTTTGCGTTTGCTTTGCCCGGCAAAACCACCGCAATTTTTAAAAGCAACCCGCCAGGCAGGCGGGTAATAGGGCAGGGCGGCAAAGCCGCAGTATGTGCCCCACGCGGCACGCCAACAGGGGGCAAGGTGGGTGGCGCCAATACCCCCGGGTGGTGGTTTTCTTGCCCTGTGCAGGGCTGCAGGGCGCACGCAGAGGCTTTTGGGTTTGAAAATATAAAAATAAAAAGCAGAACAACGCGCCGAAAAGGTTGTTTTTTTGTTTCTTTTGCCTTGCGGCCATTAAAGCGGCAATCCATGGTTTTATTCGGCCCCTGCCAATTGCCGGCGCAGAGGCAAGACAGCCGGCAATTAGCAACGTTCAAGCAAGGCCCCAGCGGAAAAGCCTGTGTTGCTGCCGCCAAAGAAAAAAGGGAACCGGGGCAAACCGGTTCCCTTGTATAGCTGAGAAAAGAATAAAAACGCAGCCCTTTACAGGCCCCGCCTGTTTAGATGGTGGTCCAGCCGCCGTCCACCTGCAACAGCTGGCCGGTGGTGTACGAGGAAGCGTCGGAGGCAAAGTAGATAAGTGCGCCGTCCAGCTCGCCGTCTTTGCCCGGGCGGCCCATGGGGCAAAAGCCGCTGATAAAGTTTCTGGCATCGTCGTTGCCCAAAACACCCGCGGTCATTTCGCTGGGGAAGTAGGCGGGGCCAATGGCGTTTACGGTAATGCCGTGGGGGGCCCATTCGTTGGCAAGGGCTTTGGTTAGCATAAGCACAGCGCCTTTGGTGGTGGCGTAGGCCGAAAGGGGAGAGCCCTTCATGGCCACGGTGGAGTGAATGGAGCCAATGTTGATAACCCGGCCGTATTTTTGTTTCAGCATAACCTTGCCAACCTCGCGGGCAAAATAGAACACGCCGTTGATGTTGGTGTCCATCATGCGGTTCCACATATCATCGCTGCTGGCCTCTGCCGGTTCGGCAAGGCCAAGGCCCGCGTTGTTTACCAAAATATCAATACGGCCAAAATGCTGTTCAATTTCGGCTACGGTTTGGGCCACCTGCTCCGGCTTGGTAACGTCGCAAAGGTGAGAGTAGCACTCGGCGCCAAGGGCCTCTACTTCGCTTTTTACCTGCGCCAAACGGTCGGCCCGGCGGGCCACAATGGCAACCTTGGCGCCTTCCCGTGCAAGGGCAAGGGCAAACTGCCTGCCAAGGCCGGAGGAAGCGCCGGTAACAACGGCAACCTTCCCGGAAATATCGAATAATTTGCTCATGGATAATGCTCCTTCAATTTATGAAATATAAGTAGGAATGAATAATAATTCCATATTTCAATAATAGAATTTTTGCTTTGGAAGGTCAACGAAAAGCGAAGTAAAAAGGTTAGCTTTGTATAACTGCTCAATTCTAAACGGAATTATTCCGGAAATTTGTTTATAATTTAACAAAGTTTGGCCCGGGAATATAGACCGGATAAAACCAAAATCAAAAATTGAAAACGGTGCAACACCAATAAAGGGTTGCACCGTTTTAAGCAGAGGGGGCTGGGCGTATAAATTTTGGCAAACAGGGTTAAGGTTGCAGCAGCTGCTGGTTTTCTTTAATGAAACAGGTGGTCATGTGCAGCAGAATAAGCTGCACGTCTTCTATTTGCTCGTAGCTTGTAAGTGGGGCTATCAGGCATACATCTGAAAGTGCTTTTATCTCGCCGCCGGCAAAACCGCTTAAAGAAATTACCTTTGCGCCGTGGCTGCGCGCATACCGGCAGGCGGCTACAATATTGGGAGATTTGCCGCTGGCGCTGATTACAATCAGCAAATCGCCCGGGTTCATAAGGTTTATAAGCTGTTGGCTGAAAATTTCTTCAAAGGCCACGTCGTTTCCGTAGGCGGTAATGCGCTCCACATTGTCGCTGAGCGATAAAATTCTGAAGCGGCGTTTGGCAGGGTCTTTTACGGCGTTTTTGCCAAAATCGCACACAAAATGGTTGGCGGCGGCAGCGCTGCCGCCGTTGCCGCATACGAATATTTGCTTGTTGTTGCGGTAAGCTTCTGCAATAAGGTCAATGTGTTTTTCGAACTCTGCGGGGCGAATAGTGGCAAGGCATTCCGCCAGAGAGGTTTGGTAGCTTTGTAAAAATTCTTTCATGGCAATGTCTCCTTTAGTATACTGTCAATGTTGGGGGGCGCCATAAATACCCTGAAGCGTATTTTGCAAATCAAACAATTGGTTGCTGCGCGCAAAAGCAAGGGCGGCGGCCCCCGCAAGGCCACCGAATTCTGCAAGAGGCGAGGGCTGTACCTGTATGGCTCCGCTGGCCTGGCTGTACAGGCCCGCCTGCAAAGCGGCGGCCAGGGCGGGCGAGAAAAGGTCGAAAGCCTTGGAAACGCTGCCCCCAATAACAATTTTTTGAGGGCCCAATAAATTGCCGGCAATGGCCAGCATTTTGCCCAGCAAATGCCCTTCTTCGGCATAGGTTTGCAGGGCGGCGGCATCGCCTTTTCGGGCAAGGGTTTCAATGCTTTTGGCATTGGGTGCTTCGCCGCCAATTTGCGTTTTGCCCCCCAGCTGCAAATAGTTTTGCACAATGGCGGGGCCCGCGGCATGCATTTCAAGGCAGCCGTGCAGGCCGCATTTGCAGGGCCTGCCGCCGGGCACCACCACGCAGTGCCCTATTTCCACAGAGTGGCCCGAGGCGGCATAAAAA
>JBKEBR010000177.1:0-13743 GCA_047973285.1 Oscillospiraceae bacterium
ATTTTTGCCCGCCTAAGGCGGGCTCCACACTCATCACCAGCACATAGTCCACCTCTTTTAACAGGGGGAAAAGGCTTTCCACCGGGGTGCCCGGGCGCAGGCTAAGGCCCGCCTTGCAGCCAAGGGCACGAATTTGGCGGGCGGTTTCGGCAGCTGGGCTTTCGGCCTCTATATGAAAAGTAAGCATAGAAGCCCCGGCCTTTATAAAAGCCTCTGCATATTGCAGGGGGCGCAATATCATAAGGTGAACGTCGTACACAGCCACGGGCAGGGCGGCATGCAGGCCTTGCAGCACAGGCAGCCCCACCGAAATATTGGGAACAAAAACGCCATCCATTACGTCAAAGTGCAGCAACGGGTTTTCGGCGCTTACCACTTTTTCACAGTCTTGCTGAAGGGCGGCGAAATTCGCCGCCAGAATGGAGGGTGCAACCTGTACCATGTTTTCCTCCCGGAAAAATTGTTTGCCCTGCGCGGGTGCAACGCCCTGCCGCGGTTTACGGCGGGCGTTTATACGTAGGGGTATTTTACACCATTGCCCCGCAAAAATCAAACAAAGGTTGGGGCGGCGGCAGCGCCTGCGCCACTTTTTACGCCATATAAAGCGAGGGCTCTGCGGTGAAGGTGTCCTCGGTGCCGGGCCTGTACAACACAAGGCTCACTGTATCGCCCTCCTTTTTGGAGGCGAGTATTTCGCTGAAAATTTCAAGACTGGTAATTTCAATGCCATCGGCCTTCAGAATAACATCCCCCACCTGCCCCCCAAGGGCGGCAAGGCCGCTTTGTTCATCAATTGCCTGAATGTACAGGCCGGTGCCCGGCAGGCCGTTGGCGGGCCCGTTGGTTTCGTTGAGCTCGCTTACCGAAATGCCGATGAGGGCCCGGGGTTCGGGGGCACCCTCCACCATCATTTCCATAATAATGGGCATGGCCACCTTTACGGGAATGGCAAAGCCGATGTTCTCAATATCGGTGCTGTTGAGCTTTGCCACATTGATGCCGATGACCTGCCCATAGGTGTTCACCAGGGCCCCGCCGGAATTGCCGGGGTTGATGGCGGCATCGGTTTGCAGCAGCACCCTGGTAACCACAAGGCCGTCGGAGGTTTCCATTTGCATGGCGCGGTTTACCCCCGAGATAATGCCCAGGGTGGGGCTGCCCGGCAAAAAGCCCGCCGCATTGCCAATGGCAATGGCGGTGTCGCCCACCTGCACCTGGTCGGAATCGCCAAATTCGGCGGGAGTAAGGTTTTGGGCATTGATTTTGAGAACCGCGAGGTCGTTGATAGGGTCTTGCGCGAGGGTTTTTGCGGTGTAGGCAGTGCCGTCTTGCAGAATAACCCGCACCGCGAAGGCGCCCTCCACCACATGGTTGTTGGTTACAATGTACCCGTCCTCGCTGAAAATAATGCCGCTGCCGCTGCCGTTTACCTGCAGAATGCCCTCTTCGTAAATATCGATGCTAACCACCGAGGGGGCCACCTTTTGAATGATGGCCGTGGTGGAAAGTGCCCCGGTGTTTTGGGGCAGGGGCTGCAGGCTTACCTGCGGCAGGTTTTGGATATTTTGCAGGCGGTTTTCTTCGATGGCCCGCCGCATATACAGGCCCGCTGCCAAAAGAAAGGCCACTGCCAGCAGCGCGGCAACAAAAACCGCGCAAACGGCAATACCGCGCAGGGAGGTTTTTCGCCGCGCCTTTTCGGGCGCGCCCTGCTGCGGCAACGGTGCGCCATGGGGGGCGGGCCCCGGCGGCTGGGGCAGCCCGCTTTGCCCGGGTTCAGGTGCGGGCCCTTCACCGGCGGGGGCAATGGCGGGCGGGGCAGCCGGGGCAGGCGCCTTTGGCGGGGTAGCCAAAACACTTTCCCCCGCTGTGGTTTCCCCTAACGTTGTATATGGCTGCTGCAAAGGCTACTCCTCTTTTCCATTCTTCTTGTTGGCCCCGCCGTTTTGCTTTTGCTCGGCGCCCCAGGCACCCGCCTTGCGCTGGGGGGCCGAAGGCAGCGTAAAGCTGAATTCGCTGAAGGCATTTTCTTCGCTGGCCGCCCAAATGCGCCCGCCCATAAGGTTTACCAAAACCTTGCAGATGTGCAGGCCAAGGCCGGAACCCCTTACGTTGAAGCTGCGGTTTTGGTCTACCTTATAAAACCTTTCAAACAAAAAGGGCAGGGCCTTCGGCGAAATGCCGGCGCCGGTGTTGCGAATGCTGAACAGCGCCATATTTTTTTGCGCTTTCACCGAAATGCTGATGGTTCCGCCGGGGTTGGTAAATTTAATGGCGTTATCCAGCAGGTTGAACAAAACCTGATGAACGAAATCTTCATCTGCAAGAATATAAAGGGGCTGGTTTTCCTCAGCCCCGGTTATTTCAATGTTTTTTTCCTCCAGCCGCTGCTGCGCGCTGACCAGCACCATGGCAATGGGCTTCCAAATGTCGAATACCTTGGTTTGCGGCACATACTCCCCTGCCTCCAGGCGGGAAATATCCAGCATGTTTTTGGTAAGGCGGGCAAGGCGGCCCACCTCCTCGGATACGACGCCAAGGTACTTTTGGCGTTGGTCGGCCGGAATGGTGCCGTCCAGAATTCCGTCAATAAAGCCTTTAATAGTCGTCATGGGGGTGCGCAGCTCGTGGGCAATGTTGCCCATAAAGCTGCGGCGGCTGGCATCGGTGGATTCAAAGGAATTTGCCATTTCGTTAAAGGTAATGGCAAGGCGGGCCAACTCGTCGTCGCCCTGAACGGGCACCCTGGCCGAATAATCCCCTTCTCCAAACTGCTGAGCCGCCTGGCTGAGGCGTTTGATGGGCACCACCATGCGGTTGCTGATAAACAGGGCCACCACACTGGCCACCACCATTACCAGAAGGGCCGAAAGCAGGTACCCCAGCATAATGTCGGCCACATGGGGCGAGCTGCCCGAAACAGGTGAAACGGCGAACACAAAGCCAATGTTCTGCCCGCTGCTGTTGTTGATGCCGGAGGCCACCACAAACTGTTTTTCACCGTATAAATCCTCCAGCCGGCTTTTTTCCTGGTAAATGCCCGCGTTGAGCACGTTTGCCAAAAGGCCCGCCGAAACCTTGCTGTCGAGGGTGGGGTTGCCGGGCTCGGTGCAGTACACCACGCTGCCGCCGGGGTCGGTAACAAACACCACCGCACCCGCCACATGGGCCATATAGTCTACGCTGGAAAGCTTTTCGGGGGTGAGGGTGAGCTTGCCGGTTTTGGTGCCGTTGGCAATGCCGGTTACCACCTGCTGCAAAAGCAGGGTTTTTTCTTTATGGAAAAAATTGGTAACAAGGTTTGCCTGCACAATGCCCATTACCAGCAGGCTTGCCACCAGAATAATGGAAATGGAGTTGAAAAAATAATACCGAATGGATTTCATAATGGCCCTTTTGCACCGCTTTGGCAGCGGCTTGTGTTGTTGGCGTTATTTGTCTGGCGTTTCTTTCAGTTCAAACTTGTAGCCAACGCTCCATACGGTTTTCAGGCTCCATTGGTCGCTGGCGCCGTCCAGTTTTTCCCGCAGGCGCTTGATGTGCACGTCAATGGTGCGGGAGTCGCCATAATATTCAAAGCCCCACACCTCGTCCAGCAGCTGGTCGCGGGTAAGCACCCGGCCCGGGTGGCTGGCCAAAAAATACAAAAGCTCCATTTCTTTTGGGGGGGCCTCTACAATTTTCCCCTTCACCTTCAGTTCGTACCGGTCAAGGTCTACGGTGAGGTTGTCGTAGGTAATCAGTTTTTTGCTGGCCTCCCCTTTTACAAGGGGCTCGGTGCGGCGCATAACCGCCTTGATGCGAGCCACTACCTCTTTGGTGTCGAAGGGCTTTACAATGTAATCGTCGGCGCCAAGCTCAAGGCCAAGTACCTTGTCGAAGGTATCGCCCTTTGCCGTAAGCATAATAATGGGCAAATTGCTGACCGCCCGTATTTTGCGGCAGGTTTCCCAGCCGTCCTGCTTGGGCATCATAATGTCCAGCAATACAAGGTCTGGCTGCCATTCTTCAAAAAGCGAGAAGGCGGAAACCCCCTCGTAGGCTATTTTTGTTTCGTAGTTTTCCTTTTCAAGATACAGGCGCAGCAGCTCGCAAATATTTTTGTCGTCGTCTACAATAAGAATTTTATTGGCGTCCATGGCAGTACCTTCCTAATTTCTTTATTCATCCCTTGTGCCCCGCACCCGGGGCGCGCCGCAAAAAACGGCGGCCTGTTTGAATGTATGTTGCACCGATTCCCTGTTATTATACTATTATATTGTGAATAAAAAAACCCTTGCCCCCTTTGCGGCGGCCCGGCATTGAAACAACGCCCTTTTTGTTTTATAATAAGGAACGCCGGTTTTACATTATGCCGCACCCTTTGCGGGGCAAAGCCTTTGCCGAACAGGGCGCCGCGCCCTTTGCCACCGCTTGTTAAAATACGGAAGAACTGGGAAGGAATTTTTATGAAACTTGGTATTGTTGGCCTGCCAAACGTTGGCAAATCTACCTTGTTCAACGCCATTACCAACGCAGGCGCCCAAAGCGCCAACTACCCTTTTTGCACCATTGAGCCAAATGTGGGCATGGTTGCCGTGCCCGACAAGCGGCTGGACGCCCTGGCTGAAATGTACACCCCCAAAAAGGTTACCCCCGCCGTAATAGAGTTTGTGGACATTGCGGGCCTTGTTAAGGGCGCCTCTAGGGGCGAGGGGCTGGGAAACAAATTTTTGTCGCACATTCGCGAGGTAGACGCCATTGTTCATGTGGTGAGGTGCTTTGACTCGGAGGATATTGTTCATGTGGAGGGCAGCGTAGACCCCGCCCGGGATATTACGACGATTGATTTTGAGCTGGCGCTTTCCGACCTTGAAATTGTACAGCGCCGGCTGGACAAAGGCGCCAAGCTGCTGAAAACAGGCGACAAGGCCATGGTTTTAGAGGTTGCGCTGCTGGAAAAGCTGCAAAAGCATTTGTCTGACGGGAAGAATGCCCGCACCTTTGCCGCTGAAAGCGAAGAGGAAGCGCTGGTTTTTCAGGATATTCCCCTGTTGAGCGCAAAACCTGTGATTTACGCCGCAAACCTTTCGGAGGATGACCTTTTGGCGGGCATTTCCAGCAATGCCTATTACCCGGTGGTGCAGCAAATTGCCGCTGCGGAAAACGCCGGCTGCCTGCCCATTTGCGCCAAAATTGAAGAGGATATTGCCGGGTTTGCCCCCGGCGATAAGGCGGCTTTTTTGGAAGAGCTTGGGCTGGAAAGCTCGGGCCTTGACAGCCTGATTACCGAGGGCTATACCCTTTTGGGCCTGATTAGTTTTTTAACGGCTGGCGAGCCCGAAGTGCGCGCCTGGACCATTAAAAACGGAATCAAGGCCCCGCAGGCGGCCGGGAAAATACATTCCGACCTGGAGCGCGGCTTTATACGCGCCCAAATTGTTGCTTTTGATGATTTAATGGCCTGCGGCAGCATGGCCGCCGCAAAAGAAAAGGGCCTTGTGCGCAGCGAAGGCAAAGAATATGTGATGAAGGACGGGGACGTAACCCTGTTTTTGCACAATGAATAGGCAGGCAGCCAGAGGGGGCTTTTGATGCAAACAATTGGAATTATGGGCGCCATGCCTGAAGAGGTAACCCTGCTGGCCGGCGCATTAGAAAATATGGCCGCCGAGGAGTATGCGGGGGTTACCTACTACCGGGGGCACAGGGGCGGCAAAAAGGTTGTTGTTTGCTGCGCCGGAATGGGCAAGGCCAACGCCGCGGCCACCACCCAGGTTTTAATAACCCGGTATGGCGTCGGGGCCATATTTTTCAGCGGCATTGCAGGCAACACCAGCGAGGCCATTGGCATTGGCGATGTGGTTATTGGCAAAACCCTTTGCTACCACGACGCAGAAAACCGGATGCTGGCGCAAAGCGCCCCGAACACCGCCCTGTATACCGCCGACCCCGCTTTGGTGGAGGCCGCCCGGCAGGGCTGCGAGCTTACAGGGGTTCGGTACCTGGTTGGCAAAATTGCAACGGGCGATTGCTTTGTGGGGGATGGGGCAACCAAGCGCCGCATTGTAGCCGCCTGTGCGCCGGATTGTGTGGAAATGGAGGGCGCCGCCGTTGCCCAAATAGCCATGCGCAACAAGGTACCCTTTGTTGTAATACGGGCCATGAGCGATAATTCAGACACTTCTATTCATACCTTGGGCGCCGAAAATTTTGAGATTGAGGCATACGTAAAAACCGCTTCGGCCATTACCATGGCAGCGGTAGACAGCTTACCTTAAATTTATTTATTTTTCTTCTTTTGGTTTCTTTTTTTTTAAATTTCTTGTTTTTACTTATTTTACCCAGAAAGAACCGGCGCTTTCTGGGTACTTTTGTGCCTTCTTTTTCCTATTTTTGAATATTTTATAATGTGGTGTTTTTTATGAGAATGCGTTACAAGCCCTATGCCCGCCCCGAACTAAACGCCTGGCCCGCCTATGCGCAGCGCCCACAAGATTTTGCGGGAAAGTGGCAAACCTTTTTTAAAAACCCCGCTTTTCCCCTGCGGCTGGAGCTGGGCTGTGGCAAAGGAGGGTTTTTGGCCTCGCTTGCTTTGCGCGAGCAAAATTTTAATTACCTGGGTGTCGATTTAAAAAGCGAGGTGCTGGTGGTGGCCAAGCGAAATATTGAAAAGCAGTTTGCACAAGCGGGGCTTCCCGTGGGCAACGTCGCCATTACCAGCCAAAATATAGAACATATTGACGCTATTCTTTGCCCGCCGGACGTTGTAGAGAGAATTTATATCAACTTTTGCAACCCCTGGCACAAGGGCGGCTACGCAAAGCACCGCCTTACCCACCCCCGCCAGCTTACATTATACCGCAGCCTTTTGCCGCCGGGCGGAGAAATTTATTTTAAAACAGATGATGCGCTTTTATTCGAAGACAGCCTGCGGTATTTTGATTTTGCCGGTTTCTCAGTTGTTTGGCAGACGTGGAATTTGCACCAGAAAGAGCCGGCCTGGAATATACGAACCGAACATGAGGAGATGTTCTCAAAGGAAGGTATTCCCATTAAGGCCTGCATTGCCACTTTGCAGCCCGCAGATTTGCGTTGGGAGCAAATTGTGCAGCTGAAAAATTTATGAAATGCTATGAAATGTAATGCAAATGTTTGTTTTTCCCTTGCAACGGCGTTTTTGAGTATATATAATGTAATATAATACATTATATTGAAACCAAGTGAAAGGGGGATAGGTATATGATAGAAAAATTATATACGGTGGAAGAGGTTGCCGCTTTGGCATCGGTTACCGGCCGCACCATTCGAAATTATTTAAAATCCGGCCGGTTGATAGGCCGGAAAATAGGCGGGCAATGGCGCTTTCCCGAAAGTGAAGTTCAGCGGCTTTTGTCTGGCGCAATTGGCGAGGAAGAAGCTTTTGCCCAGCAAAACAAGGCACCCGGCAGTTTTGCCGCCGAAAAAAGGCAAACCACAAGCCCGCTTCCCTCTGAACCGCTTGTGGCAGACCCGGCCGTTTCTTCTTACAACTCTTTAAAAACCCCCGAACGGGAAAATAGTTTTCTGCAAACCCCGGAGGAGGTGTTTGCAGAGTCTGCCGCCGAGCAAGACCTTCCCCTTTTTTCTGTGGCGCCGGGCACACAGGCTTATCCCCCGCAAGAGCCCGCCGCGGTGCAGGCAAATAATTTTGCACAACCTGTAGCTGGGCCCCAGCCTGTGCCCCAGCAGGCAGAATACTACCAGCCCAGCCAGGGTATGGCGGCTACGCCGCTTGCCCAAAGCCCGCAACAGCCTGTTTCGCAGCCCAACCCCTACGGGCAGCCCCGTTATGTGCAGCCTCAGCCGCTTTACCAGCCCGCCGCGCCGGCCTACGGCCAACAGCCCCCGGCGGAATATACCGGCACATTTACGGAAAACGCGTATTCCCGCCCTGCGGCGGTTTACACAGGGGAGCCGCCTTTGGCGGCCGCTGCCCCCTATTCTTCCGCCACGCCTTACCCGCCCGAGCCTTTGGGGCAGGCGGCGAATATTTACAGTGCTGTGCAGCCGCCCCCCGAAGCGGGCACCCAGCCTTTTGCCGGTGGAGATGCTGTTGCAGAGCCGGGCGCCCAGCCCCGCCAGGAAGCCGCGCCTTTGCGGGAAGCCCCCGCCGCGAAAACCCCCGAGGAGGAGGCGCTTCAGGAATTAAGCGACGTTGGCAAGCGCGTGCTCCATTTTGCCTCAGAGGTGCACGACTGTGCCGACGGCCCTCAAATTTGTTCGGTGATAGATTTACACCAAACGCTTGATTCCGCACAAATTACCAGCGAGCGCATTGCCGAAATTGCCCGCCAGGAAAGCGAGCGTGGGGCCGCCTGCCAGTCTTTTGTGGAATATGATGCACGGTATTACGTGGCCCGCTACACCTTGTTTGGAACCTCTACGTTTTTATCTCGTTGTTTATTGTTGATTGGATAATACAAATAGTATTCCCCGTTGCAAGCGTGTTTGCAACGGGGAATTTTTTATTGCAGTTGCAGCGCAACAACCATCCACCGGCGAAGCGGGTGGGAATTAAAGAGCTTTCGCTTACAGCCTTGAGCGGAGCGACCCGGCCTACAATTTTTCGGCCTGAAGCACTAAGCTACGGCAAATTGCTGTTTTGGCAGTTGCAGGGCACGTAATGAGAGTGGCAAAATATTCGGTGCGCCTTGAGACACCGCCGGCAATATGCCCTTTTAGGGCTGGTGCAACCCGCTAGTTCCAACCGGTGGGTTTAATTCTAAATCAATTCCTGCGTTTTACGTGGGGGAGCAGCCGGTTTTTACTCTTCCTGCTTTTCTTTTTCTGCCCCTTTTTCTGCCTCTTCTTCCTCCTGCCCATTTTCTTTGCTTTCCGCCTTGGTTTCCACCCCTATGCTGTTGTGAAGGCCTCCCGCTTTTAAAATAGATGTCCAGCCATACTTTTCCCGAATTTTGTCAATGCTTTGCTCTAGCTGTGCGTGCTTCGGGTTTATGTTTTGGGCTTGTTCGAAAAGAGAGGTTTGCACGGCAAAGGGGGAATCGGTTAATTGCTGGGCGGTAATGGTAAGCATGCGAATAGGCTTTGCAAGGTTCCAGTTTGCGCAAATAAGGCTCATAGCCTCCCGCGTAAGGTCTTTGGAGAGGTTGGTGGCATATTCAAGGGGCTTTTGCCGGGAAATGCTTTTAAGGTTTACATCTTTGATAAGCACCTGCAGGCTGCCTGCGTACAGGCCGTGTTTGCGCAGGCGAAAGGCCACCTCCTCGGCCAAAGAGCTTACGCCTATGCGAATGTCTTTTTGCCCCACAAGGTTTCTTTTAAAGGTAAGCCCATTGCCAATGCTTTTTGGCTGTTCCGTTTCGCCAAAAAAGGCAACGGGGACATCGTCTTGCCCGGCCGCATAGCGAATTAGCTGCGGCCCCTGTTTGCCAAGATGCATCTCCAGCATTTGGGAATTTGCATTGGCCAGCTGGCCAATGGTTTGTATTCCTGTTTCCTTCAGGCGTTCGCTTGCTTTTCTACCCACATAAAGCATGGCCCCCACGGGCAGCGGCCAAATAACGGCTTGGTAGTTTTGCCGGCTTACCTCGGTAACGGCATCGGGTTTTTTAAGGTCTGACCCCAGCTTTGCAAACACCTTGTTGAAGCTTACCCCCACAGAAATGGTTAGCCCGGTGGTTGCCTTTACCTCCTCTTTCAAGCGGGTGGCCGTTTCTACGGGTGTTTTGCCGAAAAGCTGCCAGCTGCCGGTTACGTCCAGCCAGCTTTCGTCAATGCCGAAAGGCTCCACCCTATCTGTATACTTAGAGTATATTGCGTTTATAATATTAGAATATTTGCGGTATTCGCTGTGGTGGGGGGGCAACAAAATAAGGCCGGGGCATTTGCGTTTTGCCTGCCACACGGTTTCGGCGGTTTGCACCCCATATTTTTTTGCCGCTTCATTTTTGGCAAGAATAATGCCATGCCTTTCGTCGGCACTGCCCGCAACGGCAACCGGCTTTTCCCATAGCTCGGGGTATTGAATTAGCTCTACCGAAGCATAGAAGCCGTTGCAGTCTGCATGAAAAATTACCCGGTCATTCATATTTTTTCCCTTTTAAACGGTTGGCTGCTGCTTTTATTATAGTATACTTCCCTTTCTGCGAAAAGCCCCTGTACAAACTGCTCTTGCTTTTGCAGGCGCATGTCTTTATTTTATTTGGGGCAAGTTGTTTCATTTTAGAATTGTGTTATAATAAAACTATCTCTAACCGTTGTAATTCTACCTTAACTGTATGTTTTGCTTTGTGAAAGGATGTTTAAGATATGAGTAAGAAGAATAACGCTATCAACCAAATTCTTGCCCATTTGGCAAATGCCGCCGCTGCCGCTGCCGACGGTGTTACCGATGCCGTGCAAAGCGCCGGCCAGGTGGTGGGCGAAAAGTACGATTCTGTAAAATTGCGTATTGAATTAAGCCGGCTGCAAAGTGAACAAAAAAAGCTGTTTGCAGACATTGGCCGCACCATGTATTTGATACAATCCGGCGAACTTGCGGCCGATGAAAAAACTGAAGAGGGCGAAATTATTGATGCCCAGCAAACAGTAGACCGCCTTTTGCTGCTGGCCGACCAAAAGCAGCAGGATATAGATTTGGTGGCAGACCGGCTTTCCAAGGTTTCGGGCGATAAGGTTTGTACCGTTTGCGGGAATATTTCGGATGCAAAAGATATTTTTTGCCCTGCCTGTGGCTCTAAGCTGCCCAGCGAAGAATAAGATTATAAAAACCAACTGCAGGGCGTTTTATTCTGCCTTGCAGTTGCCTTTTTTATAAAGAGAGGGGTTTTTACTTGGCATACCCGGAAAACCTTACTTTGTATAGTATTGCATGTTTTTTCCTTATTTATGCCTTTTTGGGCTGGTGCCTGGAAGTGGTTTTTTGTTCCATTAATACCGGCAAGTTTGTAAACCGCGGGTTTTTAAATGGCCCGGTATGCCCAATTTATGGCGTAGGCGCCACCGTTGTTGTGCTGGTTCTTTCCCCCATTTCCCAAAACCTCTTGCTGCTTTTTGTTGGTTCGGTTGTTTTAACAAGCCTGCTGGAGTTGGTAACCGGGTTTTTGCTGAAAAAGCTTTTTCATACCTCCTGGTGGGATTATTCCGACCAGCCTTTTAACATTGGCGGGTATATTTGTTTAAAGTTCAGCCTTGCCTGGGGGGTTGCCTGTATTTTTTTAATGCGGGTTCTTCACCCTCTTATTGAGGGGCTGGTTCACTTTGTTCCCCAAGCGGTGGGCCTTGTATTTTTGCTTGTTTTTTACCTTTTGCTGCTGTGCGATTTGGTTGTAACCGTGGCTGCTATTGCCAAGCTGAACCGAAACCTTGGTGAAATTGATACCGTGGCCGCCGGGCTGCGCAAGGGCAGCTCTGCCATGGCGGAAAGCCTTGGCAACAGCGCTATTTCCATTGCCAAAAAAATTGAGGACCTTGAACTGGAGGAGCAAACACAGAAGTTGCTTGAAAAGGTGGAAGAGGGAAAACAAAAAGCCACTTCCTCTATTAAAGAGACAAAAGAAAAGCTGGCAAGCACTCTTGACCACACTGCCGTAACCGAAAAACTGGAAGAACTTTTTGCCAGGGGAACTTTTATACAGCGCCGTTTGTTCAGGGCTTTTCCCAACAGTAAGAATACAAAGTATGCCGCCGCCCTGGAAGACCTGAAGGCATATTTTGCAAATACCCCAAAAGGCAAGGCCAAGGCTTCTGCCAAAAAGCAGAGCGATTCCTCGGCTGAAGAAGATATGTAACCTGTTTCGCTTAACCCGGCTTTTGCCGTGCGTTTTAAGCCCGCTTGGTTTTACGGCTACTGTATCATAGCCCCGCAAAGAAATTGAAAGGTTTGCCCTTTACCGCAAACCCATAGGAGCATTTATGTATCGCTGTGTTGTGTTCGACCTCGACGGCACTTTGCTGGATACCCTTGAAGACCTGGCCCAGGCGTGCAACCATACCCTGGCAACGCTGCACCTTCCCACCCACCCCACAGAGGCTTATAAAACCATGGTGGGCAACGGGGTGGCAAAGCTGGTGGAAAGAATGCTGCCCTTGCAAAACCGGGGCGCCGCAACCTGCCAGCTGGCTTTGCACCTTTTTGAAAGCTATTACACCGCCCACATGAACGATTTTACCCGCCCTTACCCGGGAATTCCACAGCTTTTGCAAAGCTTGCGGGAAGGGGGCGCTGTGCTGGGTGTGCTGAGCAACAAGCCAAACGGCTTTGTGCAGCAAATTGTAGAGCAGTATTTCCCGGGCATGTTTACCGCTGTTATGGGCCAGCGGGAGGATTTTGCGCCGAAACCCGACCCGGCTTCGGCAAATTTTTTGCTGGAAACCCTGGGCGCCGAAAAGCCCGATACTCTGTATTGCGGAGACAGTAATGTGGATATGCTTACCGCACAAAATGCGGGGCTTACGGCCTGCGGGGTTTTGTGGGGCTTTAGAACGAAGGAAGAGCTTTTGGGCGCAGGGGCAAATTTGCTGGCAGAGGATGCGGCGGCGCTGGAGCAAATAGTATTCAGCGGCCCTTTGGTGCAAACCTTATAGAATGAGGAAACATTAGTCTATAAAATTCTTTCTTTTCCGCCCTGCCTGAAGGCGCCACAGGATGTTCGCGCCCATGCGGGTAGAAGTGCCTTAAAATTCGTGCCATTCTTCTACCAACCTTTTACATACTCTCTATAGTTTATTCCGTTCCGTTTTTGCTCATTTTTTGTATGGAACCCCGCCCGCCTGCGAAAGGCAGGGCGGGGTTTTAAAATTTTGGCAATGGTTAAATTTGCTGTGCCATGCGGGCCAAACAAATGCTGTAAGCAGCTTTTGTAAAGGGTTTTTGTAAATGGCTCTTATAAAAGCCTTCTTTTGTTTTCTTTTTTAGCGTTCGTTTGGCAGGGCCGCCGCTTTTAACCTTTGTTTTCTGGCCTTGGTTTTTTCTCTGGCAAAGGGCTTTTCCGTAGAGGCTTTTGCAAACTCTTTTTATTCCGGCTTTTAGGCACAGCCGGAAGGTTTTTATTTTTGCTTGTAACATTTGATTATTCTGGCCTGCCCACACTTCCCGCAATATGGGAAGTTCACCCACCCTGCTTTGCCCGCATACTATAATTTTTGGCCCCGCAAAGCTGGAAAAATTTATTGCCGCGGGCTGCCCGCCCACCCCTGCCCTGCAGGGTTATTAAAGGAGGCCTATGCAAACCGTACCCGCCAAAATCATTGTTGTGAAAAACAAAAACACCGCATAGTTTGGGTGTGAATACAACATAAACCTTTACCGTGGCTGCAACCACGGCTGCCTTTATTGCGGCAGCCGCCGGGCCAATTGGAAGTGCTCCTTGTTTTAGTTGTTGCGGCTTTAGGGGTTGTTATTCCCTCTCATCGCTTCTCATTTTTGCCTTTGAGCTTTGCCTTTGAGCTTTGTCTTTGGACTTTCTTAGGTAGCCATTTTTTCACTTTTGCTTTTCTTCTTTTTGTTTTCTGTATTTCGCCCGTTGCCTTTTCTCCATCTGCTGTTCCGTTTTTTTATTTTTCTCTTGTGCTTTATTTGGCTATTGCCAATTCTTTCCCTTTGGAAAAGGCCGGCCTTATAAAACTTAGGCCTTTCACCGCGGTTTTGCGCCTCTGCTTTTAAAAAGATATAAAAGAAAACCCTCTGCAATTGCAGAAGGTTTCTTTTTGGTGACCCTGCCGGGAATCGAACCCGAGATTTCACCGTGAAAGGGTGATGTC